>NZ_JBHYJI010000021.1:0-58639 GCF_042740435.1 Streptomyces sp. NPDC059002
GCCCCGTACGGGGCGCGGGCGGCCCCTTTCTCAGCCGAGCGTGTCCGCCGCCGTCTGCGAGGAGTCCCGCAAGAAGCTCGCGCAGCGTTCGTACTCCTCCTGCTCGCCGATCGACTGCGCCGCGCGGGCCAGGGCGTGCAGGGCGCGCAGGAAGCCGCGGTTGGGCTCGTGCTCCCACGGCACGGGGCCGTGGCCCTTCCAGCCGCTGCGGCGCAGGGAGTCGAGGCCGCGGTGGTAGCCGGTGCGGGCGTAGGCGTACGACTCGACGACGCTGCCCCGCTCGTACGCCTCGTCGGCGAGCCGGGCCCAGGCGAGCGAGGACGTGGGGTACTTGGCGGCGACGTCGGCGGGCTCCGCGCCGTTCGCGAGCAGCTCGCGCGGCTCCGGGTCGTCGGGCAGGTGGGTCGGGGGCGGTCCCCCGAGCAGGTTCTCGTGAATGGCCATGTGGACAAGTCTGCGGCATTGTCCGAGATCGGTAACGGTCGCGTATGCCGTGGCCGGAATCCCTCCCTCCTGGCACACACTGCTGCGGCCGGTTCATTGACCGTGTACCGGCAAGCCGCACGCGCCCGCACCGCTCGCGTCCGACCCACGGGGGACCTCAATGCGCACGAAGACCCGCACGAACTGGAAGCTCTGCCTACTGGGCGCCACCGCCGCGCTCGCCCTGGCCACCACGGCCTGCGAGCCCTCCGGCGGCGACGACAACAGCGGCGACGCCAAGCCGTCCGCGACCGCCTCCCACTCCACGGACACGCCCTCGAACTCCACGGACACGCCCTCGAAGCCCGATGCCCCGGACAAGCCGGGCGGCGACTGGGACTACGCGGACCGGCAGAAGCCGCCGACCGTCAACATCTGCGACGCCCCGAAGCAGGACCAGTACGGAAAGATCGAGTCCGTGAACATGGGCGGCGAGAGCCCCTATCCGGTCATCGGCACCGTCCTCGGCTCCTACGACTGCGACGACGAGGGCCCCCACTTCTCGTCGTCCAGCGCGACCGGCGCCGCATCGGACCTGCTCGTCGACTCGAACCATCTGAAGGTGGTCGTGGGCGGCACGCTCGCCGAGGAGCTCGGCACCAGGACGCCGGACGCGAACACGTTCCTCGACAAGATCGCGGACATGCAGGACAAGGGCGAGCTCGACGGCGGCAAGGGCCCCGAGTTCTACATCGCGCACGACGCCGAGACCGCGGACAGCGTGCCGGTCGGCGACGACGTCCACGTCATCTACCTGTACCAGATCATCGACGGCGAGTGACGTCCCGTACGCAACGCGAAGGGCCCGGCACCCCCACGGGGAGCCGGGCCCAACTCGCGTACGGAAAGAGCTACTTGAGCTTCGTGCCCGTGGAGCGCAGGTTGGCGCAGGCCTCGGTGACACGCTTGGCCATGCCCGCCTCGGCGGACTTGCCCCAGGTGCGCGGGTCGTAGGTCTTCTTCGAGCCGACCTCGCCGTCGACCTTCAGGACGCCGTCGTAGTTCTTGAACATGTGGTCCGCGACGGGACGCGTGAAGGCGTACTGCGTGTCCGTGTCGAGGTTCATCTTCACGACGCCGTTCTCCAGGGCGGTCGCGATCTCCTGCTCGGTGGAGCCGGAGCCGCCGTGGAAGACGAAGTCGAACGGGGACGTCTTGCCGTACTTGGCGCCGACGCCCTCCTGGAGGTCCTTGAGCAGCTCGGGGCGCAGGACGACGTTGCCCGGCTTGTAGACGCCGTGGACGTTGCCGAAGGACGCGGCGAGCAGGTAGCGGCCCTTCTCGCCCAGGCCCAGGGCCTCCGCGGTGCGCAGCGCGTCGTCGACGGTCGTGTACAGCTCGTCGTTGATCTCGTGCGTGACGCCGTCCTCCTCGCCACCGGTCGGGGTGATCTCGACCTCGAGGATGATCTTCGCGGCGGCGGCCTTCGCGAGCAGCTCCTGGCCGATGGCCAGGTTGTCGGCGAGGGTCTCGGCGGAGCCGTCCCACATGTGCGACTGGAAGAGCGGGTTGAGGCCCTTGGCGACGCGCTCGGCGGAGACCTCAAGGAGCGGGCGGACGTAGCCGTCCAGCTTGTCCTTGGGGCAGTGGTCGGTGTGCAGCGCGACGGTGATGTCGTACTTGGCGGCGACGATGTGCGCGAACTCGGCGAGAGCGACCGCGCCGGTCACCATGTCCTTGTTGTACTGGCCACCCAGGAACTCCGCACCACCGGTGGAGATCTGGATGATGCCGTCGCTCTCCGCCTCCGCGAAGCCGCGCAGGGCAGCGTGCAGGGTCTGCGAGGAGGTCACGTTGATCGCCGGGTAGGCGAACTTGCCTGCCTTCGCCCGGTCGAGCATCTCGGCGTAGACCTCGGGGGTTGCGATGGGCATGTGTCCGCTCCTTGTGATGTGCGGGTGTGTGCTTGGCCCTGACCTAAGGGGGGCGACGTCATCGTCGCCCCCATCTTTCCAGACTTGCCGGACAGCTCCAGCCGGAGAGCGGCCGGATCCGTGGGACTTAAGTCCCTCAGTCCGTCAGGCCGAGGTCGTCCTTCGAGTACGCGAAGAGGTACGGGACCCCCGCGGTTTCGGTGATCTTCTCGCCCGCGCCGGTCGCGCGGTCCACGATCGTGGCGACGCCGACGACCTCGGCGCCCGCCTCGCGGACGGCCTCGACGGCGGTCAGCGGCGAGCCGCCGGTGGTGGAGGTGTCCTCGACGACCAGGACGCGGCGGCCCTTGATGTCCGGGCCCTCGACGCGGCGCTGCATGCCGTGCGCCTTGGCGGCCTTGCGCACGACGAAGGCGTCCAGGCGCTTGCCGCGGGCGGCGGACGCGTGCAGCATCGCGCCGGCGACGGGGTCGGCGCCCATGGTCAGGCCGCCCACCGCGTCGAAGTCGAGGTCCTTGGTCAGGTCGAGCAGGACCTGGCCGACCAGCGGGGCGGCCTCGCCGTCGAGGGTGATCCGGCGGAGGTCGATGTAGTAGTCGGCCTCCAGCCCTGAGGAGAGCGTCACCTTGCCGTGCACGACGGCCTTGTCCTTGATCTGCTGCAGCAGCTCGCCGCGTACGTCAGTCATGCCTATGAGCTTAAAGCCGCCGCCAGGTCCACGTGGTCGCCGTCTCCAGGGGCTCCAGGGGGGTGACCAGGCGCGGTGCGGTGTTGAGCCCGTTGGGCGGTCCGGTCTGCGGCTCGACGCAGACGGCGGCCTCCTGCTCGTCGTAGACGACGACCCACTGCTCGCGGCTCTGCACATCGAGCGCGAGCTGCCCGGGCCAGGTCAGCGTCACATCGACGCCGTCGGGCATGCCGAAGCAGTCGTCCCAGGGGCCGGGCCCCGCGTCGATGCGGCGGCCCGTGGGCAGGTGGTCGTCGCCGCGCTCCTCCTGCCAGCCGGGGCTGAAGTCGATCCGGACGTCCTGGTCGCCGAGGTTCCTGTTGAACCAGGGGTGCCAGCCGGCCTGCGCGGGGAACGAGTCGCCGTACGTCTCGATGCCCAGACGCAGCGTCAACGCGTCCTCGGCGAGTTCCACGATCTGGGTGACCCGGCCCGGGTAGGGCCAGGGGTCGGTCAGTTCGTACGTGAAGACGGCCCGGTCCGCCGAGAGGTGCGCGGTGCGCGCCGTGCGCCACTCGGCGTCGCGGGCGAAGCCGTGGATGGCGTGCGGCGGGGAGTTCACCGGCATCTGGTGGACGACCGCGCCGTCGCGGAACCGCCCGTCCCTGATCCGGCCGCACCACGGAACCATCGGGAAGGAGCCGTACTTCTTCCCCTGCCGCAGCAGCTCGACGCCGCCGATGCGCAGACTGCCGATACGGCAGCCGTTGCCCGGCTGCACGGTCACTTCCGCGTCGCCCGCGGTCAGGATCACGTCTTCGGTACTCACGCGCCCGACCCTACGGCGTGCGCCATCAGCGGCGGCGGCGCAGGGCCCTGCCGACGACGATGGCCGAGGCCAGCGCGAGGGCGGCGGCGGGCGCCGCCCAGCGGAGCGTGGCGCGCGTGGAGTAGGCCTCGGGGGCGGGCGCGGGGGCGTACCTGCCGCGCGGCGGCGCGTGGTCGACCTCCTCGGCGCTCCGCCCGATCATGGTGCGGCGCGCGTGCGCGGCCTCGGCGGGCTGGATCCCGATGTCCACGGCGTCGTGCGAGTCGACGATGTCGTCCACGTCGGCCACGTCGGCCACGTCGTCGACGGCCATGCCCGCGGTCACGTCCCCGGCGTCCTCGATGCCGTCGGTGTCATCGGCGTCATCGGCCTCGTCGAGGTCGTCGGCCAGCGGGTCGAGGGACGGCGGGGGCACCTCCGTCTCGAAGACGGTCGGTACAGGCGGTACGGGCGGCGCGGCGGCCGCCGGTTCGGGCGCGGAGTCCGGGGGCGCCGCCGCGGCGAGCCCCTCCGCGAACCGTTCGAGCAGTTTTCGCACAGCTGATTCCACAGCCTGTGGAGAACTTTCCGTGACCCGCCCCTCGGCGGCCGCCGTCCCGCCGAGCACCAGCGTGGTCCCGGCGACCGCGGGCACCAGACGCGCGGTCAGCGAGAGCTTCACGGAGCCGCCGCCCCGCACCTCGGCGCCCTCGCCCTCGATCGCGTACGTCCCGTCCGCGCGGCCCTCGATCCGCGCGGACCCGCGATAGGTGATCGTGTGCCCGCCGATCCGCGCCTTGAGGCGCCCGGAGATCGGCTCGGCCGTCTCCTCCGCGTCGCGTTGAAGCCCGGGGACCGCCCCGGCCACCCGTTCGGGGTCGGCCAGGACCTGCCGGAGCCGCTCTGCAGAAACCGGAACGAACACCTCATGCTCCATGGCAGCCGAGCCTACCCACGCTCCCGCCACCGTGTACGTCAGTTCGTCAGTTCGCGTACCGCGGGTGCACCAGTGTGGAGGGCGCGACACCCGGCTGCCAGGTCCGCCCGGCCGACCGCACCCCCGCCCGCACCACCGCCACATCGGCCGCGCGGACCAGGCCGGGACCGCTGCGCGAGGCGAGCACGAAGCCCCAGTCGCGCGGCGCCCGCGCCCCCTCCGACGTCCGGTCGGGCCCGGCGGCGAACCCGGACCGCCGGCCGCCCACGCGGTACGGCACGGTCTTCAGGCCCGCCGCGCGCAGCGTCGCCTCCACCGTCCAGAAGACGCGCGCCCTGGTCGACACGGGCCCCGCGTGCACGGCGATGCGCCCGTCACCGGCGAGCACGCGGCTGGCCAGGCCGTAGAACTCCTGGGAGTACAGCTTCGTGCTGGCCGTGATGCCCGGGTCGGGCAGGTCGGAGATCACCACGTCGTACGTCCCGTGGGCGCAGCGCAGCCAGCGGAAGGCGTCGGCGTTGATCACGCGCACCCGCGGGTCGCGGTACACATGGCCGTTGAGCCCGCTCAGGGCCGGGTCGTGCCGGGCCAGATCGACGACGCCCGCGTCCAGTTCGACGATGTCGACGCGGCGCACCCCCCGGTGCCTGAGCACCTCGCGCGCGGCGAGGCCGTCGCCGCCGCCGAGGATCAGCACGCGCGCGTGCGGCCCGCGCATCGCCGGGTGCACGAGGCCCTCGTGGTAGCGGTGCTCGTCGCGGCCGCTGATGCGCAGGCGGCCGTCGAGGAAGAGGCCGAGGGAGCCGCGTCCGCCGCCGGTCAGGACGACCTCCTGGACGTCGGTCTGCACGGCGACCCGCACGTCCCCGCCGTACACCGCGCGCCGCGCGGCCCGTTCGAAGTCGTCGACGAGCACGGCGGCCGACGCGAGCACGGACAGGACGACGACGTTCGCGGTGAGGAGCACCCAGCGGCCGCGGGTGCTCAGGTCACGGCCGAACAGGCCGAAGACGAGGGCGCCGCCCGCCACCGCGTTGACCGCGCCGGTGAACAGGGCGCCCGTCAGCTGCCCGAGCATCGGCAGGAGCAGGAACGGGAAGGCGAGGCCGCCCACCAGGGCGCCCACGTAGTCGGCGGCGAACAGGTCGGCGACGGCGCCGCTCGCGTCCTGCCGTCTGATGCGCTGGATGAGCACCATGAGGAGCGGCACCTCGGCGCCGATGAGCACGCCGATGGCGAGGGAGAACGCGACGAACAGATACCTCGATCCGCTCGCCCACACCTCGCCCCGGTCGCCGGTCCACGCGAACGCCGCGTACAGCGCCATCGCACTGCACCCGCCGACCAGCGCGAGCGCCGCCTCGACCAGGCCGAACCAGGCGGCGGCCCGGCACCGCAGTCGCTTGGCGAGCAGCGAGCCGATGCCCATGGCGAAGACCATCACGGAGAGCACGACGGACGCCTGGGTGACCGAGTCGCCGATCAAGTACGAGGCGAGGGCGACGAGTTCGAGTTCGTAGACGAGTCCGCAGGCAGCGCAGGTGAACACACCGGCCAGAACAAGGAACCGACCCGCCCCGGGCGAGACGGGCAGGCGCACCGACGACTCGATCACGCCAGGAACGCTACGTCACCGCACTCTTACGTCCAGTCACCCACACGGGTTCAAGTGGCCGTCAAAGGTGTAACGGCGCCGATCCCGGGATCACAGCACCGCGGGCATCGGCATCCGCACGCCCACCCGCGTGCGCGTCGCCACGAGCTGGCCGTCCTGGGGATACGCGTGCCAGGTGCGCCACATCATCGAACCCTCGTGACGCTGCGCCAGCATGGCCGTGAACGCGTGCGGGCTGCCGGGGAAGACGCCCGCGAGGCCGTGCGGATGCTCGGCGACCAGGGCGAGCAACTCCTGGGCGCGGCCCGCGAATTGGCCCCGCGTGAGGGTCTCGACGCGGGCCGCGAACTCGTACTCCCAGTCCCCCATGCGCTTGGAGACGCCCAGCGGCAGCGGTGTGCTGCTGCCCGGGATGCAGGCCACGGTCTCGGAACAGCTGCCCTGTGCCTCCTCGAGGAGCACCTGGTGCGAGGCCCCGAGCAGTCTCAACTGCATCTTCGCACCGGCCAGTTCGAGTTCGAGCGTGGCGAGCGCGGGCAGCGGCTCGCGCCCCAGGGCCCAGGCGAGGTCCGCGGCGCACGTGTCGGTATAGACAGTCTTCAGGGTCGTGAGCATGGGTCGGCTCCGCTAACACGCAATGGAGGTGGGGCCGGCGCACCCGGATCGGAACACCGGGAGGTCGGAATGCCGGCTCGTGCCCACGAGAACGTCCGCGGGCCCGGATCTTCGATGATCCGCGGCGGACGGCCGAGGGCGGTGCTGACTTTTAGAGGGAATCATGGTCGGCGACAGTGCCACAGCGTTTTTACCCAACTTCGTAGGGTTTCCATCCCCCTGGGGGCTGCACAGTTCACCTGTTCAAGCCCTCAACCACAAGGCGGCGCCGGAGCACACCACCGTCGCACTCCGTCACACAACGGCGAAGCGCCCGGTGGGAGTTGACTCTCCCACCGGGCGCCCCGCTGGAATCGGTGGACCAGCTGCCCCGTGTCAGCTGCCTCCGCCGCATCCACCCCCGCCGCCTCCGCACGAGGACCCACCACCGCCGCAGGACGACCCGCCGCCGCAGGAGTGCCCACCGCTGCAGCCGTGTCCACCGCCGTGGTGGTGTCCGCTGCCGCCGTAGGACCCGTCGTTGGATCCGGCCCACCAGCTGCCGCCCGCGGAGCCCGACGCGCCGCCGCCCGAGCTCCAGGCCTTGCGCCGCCGGTTGCCCTGCCGCACGCCGATCACCGCGGCCAAGGTGAACACGAGCACCGCGACGAAGATGAAGGCCACGATCACGGCCATCACACTCCTTCCGTTCCCCCGAAGCAGGTCCCCCGTGGGCCTCGCTTCTTGCGTGAAAGGGAAATGCCCCCACCCGTCGCGGGTCAAAGCAGAGTTGAGGAAGTCCAGAGGTTCGGCGCAGGATGGCGGCCATGACCTCCACTTCCGGGAGCGGGCGCCCGCTGCTCAACCGCCGCCTCGCCGAGTTCGGTACGACGATTTTCGCCGAGATGTCCGCGCTCGCGGTGAAAACGGGCGCGATCAACCTGGGCCAGGGCTTCCCGGACACGGACGGCCCCGAGTCCGTGCGCGAGGCGGCCGTACGGGCGCTGCGCGACGGCCGCGGCAACCAGTACCCGCCGGGCCCCGGCATCCCCGAGCTGCGCACCGCGATCGCCGAGCACCAACGCGCGCGCTACGCCCTCTCGTACGACCCCGACCGCGAGGTCCTCGTGACGGCGGGCGCCACCGAGGCGATCGCGGCGTCCCTGCTCGGCCTCCTCGAGCCGGGCGACGAGGTCATCGCACTGGAGCCCTATTACGACTCGTACGCCGCCTCGATCGCGCTGGCGGGCGGCGCACGCGTCCCGGTCACCCTGCGCCCCCGCGACGGACGCTTCGTCCTCGACCTGGACGAGCTGCGCGACGCGGTCACCGACCGCACCCGCCTGATCCTGCTCAACACCCCGCACAACCCCACCGGCACGGTCCTCACCCGCGCCGAGCTCACGGAGATCGCGAAGCTCGCCGTCGAGCGCGACCTCCTCGTCGTCACCGACGAGGTCTACGAACACCTCGTCTTCGACGACGCCGAGCACATCCCGCTCGCCTCCTTCCCCGGCATGCGCGAGCGCACGGTCACCATCGGCTCCGCGGGCAAGACGTTCTCCTTCACCGGCTGGAAGGTCGGCTGGGTGACGGGGACGCCGGAACTGGTCGGCGCGGTCCGCTCCGCGAAGCAGTTCCTCACCTACGTCGCGTCGGGCCCCTTCCAGTACGCGGTCGCCGAGGCACTCGCCCTGCCCACCTCCTACTTCGACGACTTCCGCGCGGACATGCGGGCCAAGCGGGACCTGCTGAGCGAAGGGCTCACGGCGGCGGGCTTCGCCGTCTACCGCCCGGCGGGCACGTACTTCATCACGACCGACATCACCCCGCTCGGCGAGACGGACGGCTTCGCCTTCTGCCGCTCCCTGCCGGAGCGCGCCGGCGTGGTCGCCATCCCGAACGCGGTCTTCTACGACCACCGGGACGCGGGCGCCCCCTTCGTACGCTTCGCCTTCTGCAAGCGGACGTCCGTCCTGGAGGAGGCGGTGTCCCGCCTGAAGTCGCTGGCGGGCTGACCGGCTTACCCCGCACGGGTCCCCCGGGTCGCGCCCGTCCCGCGTGGACCGCAGGGTTCGGGTGTGAGCCAGTCCAGCGCCCTTCTCACCGCCCCGGTCACGGAACCCGGCACCGCGACCCGCCGCGCGGGACGCCTGCCCGCGCCGGTCGCGGTCCCCGTCCTGGCCCTCGGTCTCTTCGCCGCCGTCCGGCTCACCGGCATGGTGTGTGTCGCGGTCGTCGCGCACGTCACCCACCAGGACACCTTCCGGCTGCTCGGCATGTCCTGGGACTCGCGCTGGTACACGGGGATCGCCGCCCACGGGTACGGACGCACCCTGTACTTCGAGCCGGGCGTGGTCCAGAGCGATCTCGCGTTCTTCCCGCTCTACCCGGGCCTCGTGCGCGCCGTCACCGCCGTCCTGCCCATCGGGTACGGCGCGGCGGGGCTGCTGCTGTCCTGGCTCGCGGCAGGGGCCGCCGCGTGGGGCGTGTACGCGATCGGGGAGCGGCTGCACGGGCGGCGCACCGGCACGCTCCTGGTGCTGCTCTGGGCGCTGCTCCCGCACTCCGTCGTCCTGTCCCTCGCCTACACGGAGCCGGTGCTCACCGCGCTCGCCGCCTGGTCGCTGTACGCGGTGCTGAGCGGGCGCTGGCTGTGGGCCGGCGTGCTCGCCGCCCTCGCGGGGCTCGCACGGCCCAACGGCTTCGCGGTGGCCGCGGCCGTCTGCGTCACCGCCGCGTACGAGATCGTCCGGATCCTCCGGCGCCGCGGCCACGGAGTTCCCCACAGCCTGTGGAAAGTCTGCGCGGGCGCGGCGCTCGCCCCGCTCGGCTGGGCCGCCTATGTCCTCTATGTGGGCATCCGCACGGGCGATCCGCTGCACGGCTACTTCGCGGTGCAGCGCGGCTGGGGCTCCACCTTCGACTTCGGCGCCGGCTCACTGGTCTTCATCAAGCACCTGCTGCGCGACGGGGACAAACTCGTCTTCTCCATGACCCTCGTCATCGTCGCGGCGGCGCTGCTGCTCCTCGCGCTGCTCGTCGCGGACCGCGCGCCGCTGCCGCTGCTCGTCTACACCGGCGTGCTCGTCCTCATCACCGTCGGCGGCTCCGGCTTCTTCGAGTCCAAGCCGCGCTTCCTGCTCCCGGCGTTCCCGCTGCTCGTCCCGTTGGCCCTCGCCATGACCAGAGCCCGGCCGAGGAACGCCCACCTCGTGGTGTGCGCCCTGGCCGGGCTCTCGCTCGCGTATGGGACGTATCTGGTGACGACCGCCCATATGCCGTTGTAGTACGGGGCCTCAGGCCTCTTCGTCGCCGGGCTTCCCATTGGTCTCGCCCTCGGCGGAGTCGACCTCGGCCTCCAGGCCCAGCTGCTCGACGAGCCAGCGGTCGAACTCGATGGCGGCGCGCACCCAGCTGACCGTCGACGACACGAAGTGCTCCAGGGAGACTCCGGTGCCGATCAGCATCTGGGCCTCGCCGATGAGGCGGACCGTGCCGTCGTCGTGCGTGTGGCTGTAGACCTTCGGCCACAGCGTGCGGCGGTTCCAGTCGTCGATCGACTCCAGGAGCTGCTGCTTGGTCTCGATCGCGTGCGGCCGGTCGTAGAACGTCCGCACCGAGAAGACCTGCTGGTCGTCCTCGCCACGGAACATGAAGTACGTACGGAACTCCTCCCACGGCGCCGCGAGGTCACCCTCGTCGTCGACGACGTGCTTGAGCTCCATCTGGTCCAGGAGCTGCTTCACCAGGTCCTGGTCGGGGACGACGGGGCCCGCCGGTCCTGCGCCCTGCTGCGGTTCGGGCTGGCCCCCGAAATTCGGAATCGAGGACGGGTCGATGCTCACGTGCTTTGTCCCTTCGTATGGATGGGCCCATCCTCTCCCAGGATGGGCCCCCGGGGGCAAGCCCGGTTCCTCGCCTGCCGGGTTTCCGCCGTTCGCCGTCTGCGGACAGTCCGTGGCTGATCGCGCAGTTCCCCGCGCCCCTTGGGGGCGCGGCTACAGGGACTTGCCCGTCGCGGGGCCCACGATCAGGCCGTCGCCGAAGACATCCACCCGCACCGTATCCCCGTCCTTGACCTCCCCGGAGAGGATCTCCTTGGCGAGGCGGTCGCCGATGGAGGTCTGGATGAGGCGCCGCAGCGGCCGTGCCCCGTACGCGGGGTCGTTGCCCTCGTCGGCGAGCCAGGCCAGCGCCGCGGGCGTGACGTCGAGGGTGAGGCGCCGGTCGGCGAGGCGCTTGGCGAGGCGGTTGATCTGCAGCTCGGCGATGTGCGACAGCTCGTCCTTGGTGAGCGCGGAGAAGACGACGAGGTCGTCGAGCCGGTTCAGGAACTCCGGCTTGAAGGACGCCCGTACGACTTCGAGGACCTGCTGCTTCTTCTCCTCCTCGGAGGTGAGCGGCTCCACCAGGTACTGGCTGCCCAGGTTGGAGGTGAGGATCAGGATGGTGTTGCGGAAGTCGACCGTCCGCCCCTGTCCGTCGGTCAGGCGCCCGTCGTCGAGGACCTGGAGCAGGATGTCGAAGACCTCGGGGTGCGCCTTTTCGACCTCGTCGAGGAGTACGACGCTGTACGGACGGCGCCGCACCGCCTCGGTGAGCTGGCCGCCCTCCTCGTACCCGACGTATCCGGGCGGAGCGCCCACGAGCCGCGCGACGCTGTGCTTCTCGCTGTACTCGCTCATGTCGATGCGGACCATGGCCCGCTCGTCGTCGAAGAGGAAGTCCGCGAGGGCCTTGGCCAGTTCGGTCTTGCCGACGCCGGTGGGCCCGAGGAAGAGGAAGGACCCGGTGGGCCGGTCGGGGTCGGCGATCCCGGCACGGGTGCGCCGCACCGCGTCGGAGACGGCCCGCACGGCCTCGCTCTGGCCGATCAGGCGCTTGCCGAGCTCGTCCTCCATGCGCAGGAGCTTCTGCGTCTCGCCCTCCAGGAGGCGTCCTGCGGGGATGCCGGTCCAGGATCCGACGACGTCGGCGATGTCGTCGGGGCCGACCTCCTCCTTGACCATGGTGTCCTTGGCGGCCTCCTCCTCGGCCTCGGAGGCGGCTTCGAGGTCGCGCTCCAGGGTCGGGATCTCTGCGTAGAGCAGCTTGGACGCGGTGTCGAAGTCGCCGTCGCGCTGGGCGCGTTCGGCGGTGCCGCGCAGCTCGTCGAGCCTCTCCTTGAGCTCACCGACGCGGTTGAGGGACTGCTTCTCCTTCTCCCAGCGGGCGGTGAGCCCGCGCAGCTCCTCCTCCTTGTCGGCGAGGTCGCGGCGCAGCTTGTCGAGCCGCTGCCGGCTCGCCGGGTCGGTCTCCTTGCTGAGCGCCAGCTCCTCCATCTTCAACCGGTCGACGGCGCGCTGGAGTTCGTCGATCTCGACGGGCGAGGAGTCGATCTCCATGCGCAGCCGGGACGCGGCCTCGTCGACGAGGTCGATGGCCTTGTCGGGCAGGAAGCGGGAGGTGATGTAGCGGTCGGAGAGGGTCGCGGCCGCGACGAGGGCGCTGTCGGCGATCTGGACCTTGTGATGAGCCTCGTACCGCCCCTTGAGCCCGCGCAGGATCGCGATGGAGTCCTCCACGGACGGCTCGGCGACGAGCACCTGCTGGAAGCGCCGCTCCAGGGCGGGGTCCTTCTCGATCCGCTCCCGGTACTCGTCCAGCGTCGTCGCGCCCACCATGCGCAGTTCGCCGCGGGCCAGCATCGGCTTGAGCATGTTGCCCGCGTCCATGGCGGAATCACCGCCCGCCCCGGCGCCGACCACGGTGTGCAGCTCGTCGATGAACGTGATGATCTGCCCGTCGCTCTCCTTGATCTCGGACAGGACGGTCTTGAGCCGCTCCTCGAACTCGCCGCGGTACTTCGCGCCCGCCACCATCGCACCGAGGTCGAGGGAGACGAGGCGCTTGTTCTTCAGCGACTCCGGGACATCCCCCTTCACGATGCGCTGCGCGAGCCCCTCCACGACGGCGGTCTTGCCCACGCCGGGCTCGCCGATGAGCACGGGATTGTTCTTGGTCCGCCGGGACAGGACCTGCACCACACGCCGGATCTCCTGATCCCGCCCGATGACGGGGTCGAGCTTGCCCTCCCTGGCCGCGGCGGTGAAATCGGTACCGAACTTCTCCAGGGCCTTGTACTGCCCCTCCGGGTCGGGTGTCGTCACCCGGCGCCCTCCCCTTGCCTTCTCGAATGCGTCAAGCAGCTTCTTGGCCGTCGCCCCCTGCCGGCCGAGCGCCTCTCCCGCGGCGCCGCCCTCCGCGGCGATGCCGATGAGCAGGTGCTCGGTGGAAAGGTAGTCGTCGCCGAGCTCCTTGGCCCGCCGGGCGGCGTCGGAGATCACGGCGAGCAGCTCGCGGTTGGGCTGCGGCGGCGCAACGGTCGACCCGGTCACGCTGGGCAGAGCGGCGAGGGCGCGCTCGGCGTCCGCGCGCACGGCGGCCTGGTCGGCGTCGACCGCGGCGAGCAGATCAACGATGTTCTCGTTGTCCTCGCCCTCCAGCAGCGCAAGCAGCAGATGCGCGGGTGTCAGATCCGGATGCCCGTCCTTGACGGCCCGACTGGTGGCCGCGTTGATGGCGTCCCGGCTCCTGTTGGTCAGCTCGGCGTCCACGTGCGTCTTCTCCTCCTTGCGGGCCAGATCTCCTCGCGGGCCGGGTCCGGCCTGGTCCGACCCCTCATACTGACTCAGTCAACGTACACAAAGTTGAGTCTATTCCACTCAACAAGGGGGTGGAAGGCCGGGCGCTCCCGGGGTGGCCTATGTTCCGGTGCATGACGAGCACGAGTTCCCGCAAGGACCGCATCGACCCGCGGAACCCGCCGGCCCACTACCTCAGCTTCTGGCGTGAGCGGCACCTGTGCACCTTGACGACCCTGCGCCCCGACGGCACGCCGCACGTCGTACCGGTGGGCGTCACCTACGACCCCGAGGCGGGGGTGGCCCGCGTCCTCGCCCGCAAGACGAGCAGGAAGGTCGCGCACATCCTCGCGGCGAGCGGGGTGGACGGGCCCGGCGCGCGGGTCGCGGTGTGCCAGTTCGCGGGCCGCCGCTGGGCGACCCTGGAAGGCCGCGCGGAGATCAAGACGGACCCCGCGGAGATCGACGCGGCGGAACAGCGCTACGAGGAACGCTACGAACGCCGCCCCTCGCCGAACCCCGACCGGGTGCTGATCGAGATCACGGTGACGCGGGCACTGGGCAAGGCGGGATAGGCCGCGGGCCCTTGGCGGACATGGCCGTATGCAGCCCTATGCGGCCTTATATGGGCACACACCACAGCGGCGCCACCGTGTTCAGGTCCACGGTGGCGCCGCTGCTGGGGGAAGCACCTGCGCGATTTACAACGACGGGGGAATCGCGTCAGGCGCTGCGGGGGGTGGCTGTGATGGTTCCTGCGCCCGGGGCGTTCGCAGCGCCCCGGTTCTGCTGGTCCCCGTCGCCGACCAGCTGGTGGTCACGCCGGTCCAGGTTGACGAAGACCATCCCGTACCGAATGGCACACCGCACCGGCTGCGGCGCGCCCCTCGGCCGACGGAGACACCGGTATGCCCGGATCTCCTCCTCGTCGTCCCGGGTGACGACGATCGGCTCACCGAGGAGGGTCACCATCAACGAGTCGCCGCGGTGAGGGATCGCGGTGACAAGGTCGATGAAGTGCCATCCGGAGCGGTAGGCGGTGGCCATTTCGCGGCGGAAGGTGCGGTCGTCGGGAGGGGTGCTCATGCCGCCACAGCTCCCATCGGGCCAGAGTTCCAGATGATGTCCCCCGCCGGTACGGAGGTCCAGATGATGTCCGGCGGCACCGCCGCCGGCACCTCTACAGCCGCGGCCTCGGTAGCCGAAGGCATGCCAAGAGCGCCGAATGCACTGACGGCCAAGCCGACGGAGAGGGCGCTGACAAGTACCGAGCGAAGCATTCCCTTACACATAGCGGGCTTCGTCCTCACTTCCATCCCGATTCTCCCCCGGCCTTCCAAGACGATGGCTCATTCAGCCATGCGGGCACCACACAAGCGATGCATCATGTTCCTGCACGTTCAGGACCCTGGGGGGTGGAGCTATGACAACAAAAAGTAAAATTGGGGCACATCCCCACGCCATGGGTGAACTCTGCGATGAGGGCAAGGCCCTTTACGCCAGCGCTCTGCGTACCGGTCGAATCCAACGGGCCGAGGCGGACGCCGCCCCCTGTCTGATGGAATTCGCCCTTCTGGATCCAGACCCGGACGACCCCGACTGGCTTCGCCCTGTTCCGCCCACGTCTGCGCTCGCACAGCGGCTTCGACCCATCGAGCAGGAGATCAAGGAGCGCAGAAGCCTCGCGATCGAACTGACCGACGCCTTTGAGCCATTTATGGCGATCAGTTCACAGGACCGTCCCGCCGTTCACTCCATCACCGTCCTGGAGGGGGTCAATCGCATCAACGCGGCCATAAGGGTCGCCACGGCCGAGTGCCAGTCGGAGATAATCACCGTCCAACCTGGCGGCGGTCGCAGCGAGGCAACCGTGACCGAAGCCGTGAAGGAGAGCCAAGGCATCCTCAAACGCGGTATCAGAATGCGTACGCTCTACCAGCACACCGCCCGGCACAGCCAGGCCACCATTGCCTACGCCGAGCACATGCGGCAAGGCAAAGTAGAGGTGCGCACGCTCGAAGAGCTCATTGAGCGCCTCATGATCTTCGACCGTACGGTTGCCTTCATACCCGCGCGGGACGACCGGCAAGTGGCCCTGGAACTCCGGCACCCCGGGCTCGTCGAGTACCTGGCAAACGTCTTCGAACAACTCTGGCAACGCGCGGCCCCACTGCTTGACGAAGCCCCATACGACCCACCGATCGACGGCATCACCGGCGTCCAGCGCTCCATCGCCAAACTCCTCATCGAAGGCCACGTCGACGAGGCCATCGCCCGCAGGCTCGGCATGAACGTCCGCACCTGCCGCGCCCACATCGCCAAGATCGCTGCCGCCCTCGGCAGCGGCAGCCGGGCCCAACTCGGCTATCTGATCGCCCAGTCCGGGATCCTGGACCAGGACAACCCGAAATGACGGCCGAGGCCCACCTCACGGTCCGGATGAACTGCGCGCGGCGGGCTCGGAGCTGTACACCCATGCGCTGCACGAAGACCGCATGCCGCGCGGCACACCGAACAGGTGCCGCTGCGTCTAGTTGAGTTCAGCCTCCTGCTCCCCATCCGCCGTCGCCCTGCCGCGCTCCCAACTCCGGTTCTTCACCGACCGGTCAGGAATCCTCGCCCACGGATCGCGACACGCCAGCGCGTTTCAACCCCTCGCCTGTACCACAACCGCCTTGCCTAGAATCACGTCGCCTCAACCCACTGGGAGGGAGCGCACATGGCCGACGGACACATACCGCACGACGTCGAGGAACTCTGCGCGGCGGGCACGGCCGTGTACGCCCGAGCCCTGCGAGAAGGGCACGTTCTGAGCAGCGATGCCGAGCAGGCGCCGTGTCTGATCAATTTCGGGCTCCTGCACCCCGACCTCCACGACGTGCAACAGCTGCGTCCCACCGCACCGGCCGTCGCCCTCCCACGCCTGCTCCGCACGATCGAGGACCGCATAAGCCATCACCGTCTCCGCGAGGAAAGGCTGGCAGCATCGTTCGAGTCCTTTCTTGCACTGGACAGCAAGTCGTTGCCCCGCGAGCCTTCCGTCATAACCGTCCTGGAAGGCCTGCCACGAATCCACTCGGCAATCGACCAAGCGGTCGCCAAAACCACCCAGGAAGTGCTGATCATCCAACCCGGCGGTGCCCGCAGTCCGGAACAAATGGCCGAGTCGCTGCCCCGTGCTCAAGAAATCCTGTCCCGAGGCGGTCGCATGCGGACTCTCTACCAACACACCACACGCCATTCCATGCCTGTTTTGGGCCACTACGGGCTACTCCAGGGCGATGTGGAAGCCCGCACTCTCGACGAACTGACCGAGCGGCTGTTCATCTTCGACCGAACCACGGCTTTCGTCCCGGTCAGCGACGACCTCGACCACCTGGTCGCACTCGAGCTCCGCTATGCGCCTCTCGTCGAGTACTTCGCCACCACCTTCTGGCGCCTGTGGAACCTAGCCACCCCCATGTTCCCGGACATCGCGCCCCAGCCCGTGAAGAACGGCATCACCACCCGCCAGCACGCGATCGCCACCCTCCTCACCGAGGGCCTCACCGACACGGAAATCGCCAGTCGCCTCGGCATGAACGTCCGCACCGCCCGCGTCCACATCGCCAAGCTCGCCGCCACCCTCGGCAGCCACAGCCGCGCCCAACTCGGCTACCTCATCGGCCAGTCCGGAATCCTCGACCACAAGCCGTGAGCCGCCGTCGCGCCGCGGACCCGCCGGGACCGCCGGATACCGGACAGCGAGAAGTGGACACTTCAATCACGGGGCCCATCCCCGCCCGCATACCCCCTGCATAGAATCTCGGCGCTTCAACCGAGCGGGAGGGGAGCTCATATGACCCGGGAGCACGGGCCCCACAGCGCCGAGGAACTGTGCGAGACAGGCTCGGCCGTCTACGCGCGCGCCCTGGGCGAAGGCCGCATCGCGGCCGAGGACGCCGAAGAGGCCCCCTGCCTGGTCGACCTCGGTCTCCTCCACCCCGACCTGGACGACCTGCGCTGGCTGCGCCCCACCGCCCCCACCGTCGCCCTGCCCCGCCTGCTGCGCACCATCGAGGACCGCGTCGCCGACCAGCGCGGCCGCGAGGAGAAGCTGAAGGCCGCCTTCGAACCGCTCATGGCCCTCGACGCACAGCTCTCCTCCGCCGCCGAAGAGGCCCCCGCGATCACCGTCCTGGACGGGCTCGAACGCATCAATTCAGCCATTGACCGAGCCATGGGCGAGGCCCGCGAGGAGTTCCTCGCCGTACAGCCCGGCGGCACCCGGCCCCCCGAGACCCTGGCCGAGGCGCTCCCCCGCGACCAGGCCCTCCTCTCCCGCGGCTGCCGCATGCGCACCCTCTATCAACACACGACCCGGCACTCCCTGCCCGTGCTCGGCTACTTCGAACAGCTGGCGGGCGACGCCGAGGCCCGTACGCTCGACGAGGTCACCGACCGCCTCTTCGTCTTCGACAGGACCGTGGCCTTCATCCCGGCGAGCAAGGACCGCAGCCTCGCCCTCGAACTGCGCCACCCGGCACTCGTCGAGTACTTCGCCACCACCTTCTGGCGCCTGTGGCGGCTCGCCACACCCATGTGGCCCCAGGCGGCCCCCCAGCTCTCCGAGAACGGCATCACCCCACGCCAGCGCGCCATCGCGGGCCTCCTCATCGAGGGCCTCACCGACGCCGAGATCGCCACCCGGCTCGGCATGAACGTCCGCACGGCCCGCGTCCACATCGCCAAACTCGGCGCCACCCTCGGCAGCGGCAGCCGGGCCCAACTCGGCTACCTCATCGGCCAGTCCGGCATGCTCGACCGCATCCCCTGACATTCCGCGCACACTCGCCCGGGCCCTGTCCCGGCCCACTCCGTATCCCCTCCCGTGAACGCGTCCTGTTTGTACCTTCGACCCCTTTTGCTCACCCCTCAACTGACTACAGCGCAAAAAGCCGGCGCTACCGCTCCAACTCCCGGTGACGGCAAGGTGGATGACGGCAGAAGCGGCAGAGAACAAGCCCCTTCCGTCGACGATCGGCCCTGTCCACCAACGCATGGCGGGGCCTTCGTTTCCCGAGTCGTCCCGGTCGGCCGTCCCCCGCGGTCCGTCCGGGGCGGCTCTCGGGCACCGAGCCCCTCAGAGGGCGGAGAGAGAAGGAGTTCTGGTGATCGGTACAGGTATGCGAAGAGCCGCCGTTGGCGTACTCGCTTTCGCAGCATTCGCGGGATCGGCTCCGGCGTTCGCCGAATGGAGGGGCGAACGAGAGGGCGCTCTGGGTTGGACTGAGGCCAACTACACAATCATGAACATCAGGGACACCCAGGCCGACGGCAACTGGGTAAAGGCGGAGTACTACAGAAACGCCCACCCGGGAGACAAGCTCACCCTGTGGAACAAGGCGGCGGTGGACGGCCCGCCGGACAACGACGGAAACCCCGGCACCGTGGAGAGCGGCAAGCACAGCAGGATATTCAAGGCGCAGGTCTGCGAGGAGCGCAACGCCCTTCCCGATTACTGCAGCGGCTGGGACACCTTCTAGAAGCACGACATCACCTGCTGCCGGCGCAATGAGCAGCCGCCGCAGTGAATGACGATGGGGAGGCGACCTCCGATACAGGCCGCCTCCCCATCACCGTCAACAGTAGTGCAGGGCAGGCCCTTTCGGCACCGAGCCCGCCCGGCACCCCCGCTCACACCACTGCGGTTCCACGGGAGGAGCAGTGGCCGATGGGAAGGATGCAGGACCAAGCGCATGGAAGAGATGGCGGGCCGTGCGGCCCTCGAACTCGTCGGCCTCGCATGCCGCGTTCCGGATCGGCTCCTGTTCACCGAGGTGGATCTCCGACTGAAGGCCGGTGAGTCCGTCTCGGCGACGGGGGCCAGCGGCAGCGGCAAGAGCACACTACTGATGTGCATTCTCGGTCTGGTGAAGCCCGATGCTGGAATCGTCCGGATCGCGGGGGCCGATGTGGGACGGATGTCCGCGCGGGCACTGGCCCAGCATCGGCGGGATCACATAGGCATGGTGTTCCAGTTCGGTGAACTCCTGCCGGAACTCTCGCCCGTTGAGAACGTCGCCCTGGCAGGACTGCTCAGCGGGATGCACCGCACGGAGGCGTACGACAGGGCGGCCGATCTACTGAACGAGCTGGGAGTTCCTACGCGTTCAGGAAGTACCGCCACGCTGTCGGGTGGTGAGCGTCAGCGGACCGCAGTCGCCCGCGCGCTCATCAACGACCCCTCCCTCCTGCTCGCCGACGAACCCACCGGCTCTTTGGACCAGGCTCACCGCGACTCGGTGGCCGACCTGCTCTTCGAACTGCCCCGGAGCCGGGGCTGTGCGTTGCTCCTCGTCACACACGACCCGGCCATAGCCCGTCGTGCCGACCGGCAGGTGACTCTCGCCGATGGAACATTGTTCCCGGCAGGAACCACCGAGGCACCGGCATGACGGCGGAGACCAGCGGCGGCCTCTTCCGCCAGCTGGTACGGATCGGTTCCTCAGCCTCCCGTCATGCGGAAGCCGGGCGGATCCGGTTCTGGTCGCTGACCTTGGCCACGGCCCTCTTGGGGCTGGCGATGAGCGGACTGGTCCTCGCCCAGTCGTCGTTCGACGGACGTGCCGACCGGAGCACGGAACGGTCTCCCCGGCTTGTCACCGTCCACCCGGACGAGCCTGCACGCGCCCTGCTGAAATGGTCGATCTCCTCCCATGAAGACATGCCGTACGACATCACCTACCTGGAGCCACTCTCCGAAAGCCTGAAGCCGCCCCCGGGACTGCCCCGGTGGCCCGAACCCGGAGAAGCCTTCGTGTCGCCCGCCCTGCTGAAGGCGGCAGGCGGGAAGGCCGGTGTGGGACGGGAGTACGGCAGCTTCGGCGGTGTCATCGGCGAGAAGGGTCTGGAGTCACCTTCGGAGTTCTTCGTCTATGCGCGCCCCAGTGCGCAATTGCTCGATCGCTCAGAGATGACGAAGATCTCCGGCTTCGGGGAGCCGGACATGCCCGGCCTTGCCGGGGAACACACACACTTCTTCGGCGCGTCTGAGTTCTACTCCGTCTACGTCGGCCTCTTTATGCTGCCGGCGGTCGTCTTCCTGGTCATCGCCGCCAGAACGGGCGCTGCATCCCGAGACAGAAGGACTGCCCTGCTCACGGCACTCGGTGCGGGCAAGGTCGCGCGCACCTGCTTCACCCTTGGCGAAGCAGCCGTACCTGTGGCGCTCGGTGCCGTCGCGAGCTCGCTCCTGCTCCTTCCTTTGTTCCTGGGCAACACATCAATGCCCATCGTGGACTTCACCCTTGCCGCGGACGACGCGCGAAGTGCGCTCCTGTCCGTGTTCGTGGCGCAGTTCGCCGTGCTGCTCGGCGTACTGATGTGTGTCGTCCTCCTCCAGCCCGCCGCACACCGTTCAGGGGCGACACGTCGTACGCGGTCGGCGCGCCGTTCGCCGTCGACACGGCCGACGACCGTCTCGCCGAAAAGCCGCACCTGGCCGCTGTGGGTGTTCCCACCGGCGCTCTTGTTCACGGCACGCATCGTCGACTTCGCCCCCACCGGCCTGACCGTTCCCCTGTACGCGCTGGGCTGCCTCGTCTCGCTGGCCGCACTGCCCCCGGTCGTCGGCATGGCCGTGAGCGCGCTCGGACCCGTACTCGCCCGGCTCGGCGCGCGTCTGGGCAGCCCGTCCTTGCTCATCTCGGGGCGTCGGATGGGAGCCGGCCCAAGGGCGGTCACCCGGCTCGTCGCTTCCCTGGTCATCGCCCTCGCCATCGCCGTCCAGGCCCAGGTCTGGGCTGGTGCGATGACCGAAGCGGGGCAGGCGGCGAAGGACTCACGGGATCGGGTGGGGACCAGCGTGCTCAAGGTGCGGCCGTATGCGACGCCGGAACGACTCCGTGCCTTCGAAGCCGCCCTCCCGCGAGGAGTTCACGCCCTCTCGGCTGCGGTGCCCGTCAGGGACGGTGGTCGCGTTGAGGTGGCCGGCTCCTGCTCCGCGGTTCGGGAGGTGGGGCTCTCCTGTCGGTCCGACGGCACCTCCGTCACCCCGGCCCCTGTGGATGCTCGGCTGCAGGAGGCCATCGGCTCCTGGGGCGGGGCGTCAATTTCCGTGCACTCGGGGGGTGTTGAAAAGCTCCCGCGTGGCTCCGGTGGGTCCCAGGGCCTGCTCGTCGTCGGTGACGACCATCAGCAGCTGTCGATGACGGAGATCAGTGGAATCGCCCACCGTGAACTGGCCATGGCCCCCACCGTGCAGCAGGTGAACAACTACGGCAGCGTCGGCAAACTCAACACCGCCGTCCACTGGCTGCGCCTCCTTTCCCTCCTGGGGATCGGCGTCATCGTCCTTGCCACCGGAACAGGAGCTTTGGCGGAGTTCCTCCGGTTCGGCCGTGACCTGGCACCCGTCACCGTTCTCTCCGCCAATCAGCGCATCTATCGCACGGCCGCGGCGTGGTCGCTCCTTCTCCCCGCCGTGCTTGCCTCTGTCACAGGAGTAGTCGTGTCCTGGTGGCTGTCGGCTGCCGTACGAAGCGTGGCGAAGACCGACCCCTGGAGCATGGCCCCCATCAGCCTCGGCGCTCTCGTCTGCTCTGCCGCGCTCGCCGTCTGGGGTGCGGCCACGACGGTACGCATTGCCCATAGATGGCGCCCCTCCGGCGACCAGTAACCCACCCCGTTCGGCGGGGCCCGGTGTCGTCACCCGCGCCGCGGCCCCGTGATCGTCTCGGTGATCGCGAAGCCCTTGGCGGGCCCGTCGGGGATCGTGACCTCCGTCCCGCACCGGACACGGTGGACGCCGACCCAGTCCGCCTTCTCTGGCTGCGGCTCGGTCAGGACGGTGACGGTGCCCGCGCCGTCGTAGTCGTCGATGATCACGTAGATGGGGATGCTGGCGCGGGCGTAAAGACGAGGCTCACCCCGGAGGCCTTGACGCCGCTGTCAGCAAGAGCCAGCACCAGGGCGTCCCTCAGCCGGTTGACGATCTGGGCATGGGCGAAGCGACCGGTGGGCGACACCTCAACGGCTGCCTCGATGATCTCAGCGCGGTAGCCCTCGGGGAGTTCCATGGCCTTCCACACCTGCCACAGCACTTTGTCACGCTCGGACAGCTCGGTGTCGTACGTCGCTGCGTCGGTCCTGGTGTCAGGCATGGTCTCGGGCCCTTCAGCGGCAAGAGCGGTCATGGTGGCGCACCTCCTTGCCAGGGTGGGCTTGGCGTCCTCGCGGCACAAGCAACGCGATCACGATATGTACGTTCATGCGGCTGACCTGGGGAAAGGGCCCCCAGTCACCCGATCCGGCGAGGACGGAAGGATTCCGTTCCACCCTCGGCCGCCGCCTCCAGCTCGAACCAGACCCCCTTCGCATACCGCCCCGCCCGCTCATCCGCGACGCCCCACGTGTCCGCCATGTCCTGGACGAGGGCCAGCCCCCGGCCCCAGCAGGCGACCGCCCCCACGGCCGGGTGCGTGACGACCGGCGGGTCCGGGTTCTCGTCGAAGACGGTGAGGCGGAGGCGGACGGGGGTGAGCCGGAGCCGGAGCATCGCCGAGCCCTTGGTGTGCAGGTGCACGTTCGTGACCAGTTCGGAGGTGCAGAGGGTCGCCGGCATGACCAGCGGCTCTCGGTCCAGGGTTCGGAGGACCGTGCGTACGAAGTCTCGGCAGACCTTGGGTGCGGTCGCGTCGCCGGGGGCGAAGAGGGTGTATTCGTACGTGAGTTGAGCCGCGCGATGCGGCGCGCGGGGCCCGTCCGGGCAGGCATGGGCAGGGGGCATGACGGCTTCTCCCGTCAGGAGGTGAGTGGGGGTGCCCCGTGCCGGGCGATGGCGCTGTCCGCGTACCCCTGGCGGGGGCCTCGGGTGCCTTTCGGCTTATGGGCAGGGGGAGTTGAGCAGTTCCGGTGAGTGACCGGTGCCACACTCACGGTAGGGTCATGAGGCGTCAATTGACAACCTAGTCGGCAACTTTGATGGACCAACTCCCTTGATCAGGGGAGACTTTGGGTACGCCATCGAGGAGAGATACGTGGGACTGCGCACCGTCATCAGCGAACGCCAGCGTCGACTCGGCTTTGAGCTCAAACAACTGCGCGAACAGGCGGGATTGACCGCAGGCGAGGCCGCCGAGCGGATCAACATGGGCCGGGGCCAGCTGAGCCAGATCGAGACCGCGAAGACGTCTGTCCTGACGGAACGGCTCCGCCAGCTGTGTCGCCTCTACGGGTGCACCGACGAGGCCTACATTGAAGCCCTTGTCGCACTGTCTGAATCAACAGGCAAGGGCTGGTGGAGCGAGTACAAGAAGCCCATGGAACTGAGCGCCCTCAACCTCGCGGAGCTGGAAGCCGACGCCGCAACCCTATGGATGCACCAATCCTTGTTCATCCCCGGCCTCTTCCAGACAGATAATTATGCGCGGGCCATCTTCACCAGCCCGGGGCTGGGGTTCGACCGCATCGAAGAAGCCCTGAGGTTCCGGATGGAGCGACAGAACATCCTTACGCGTGCGAATCCGCCCGCGGTGCACGCCGTGATCCACGAGTCCGCCCTGCACATGCGATTCGGCGGCACCGAGGTAGTACGCGGGCAGTTGCTGCGGCTCATCGAGCTGTCTCGCCTGCCCAACGTGACCATCCAGATCTATCCGTTCAGCTCAGAGGCGTACGCGGCCTTGAGTGGCAACTTTGTTCACGTCGTCCCTCAGCTACCCAAGTTGGGCACCCTGGTGCTTGAACATCCCATCGGTGTCCGGTACTTGGGAGACCAAGAGAGCCTGCGCCATTACGGAACACTGTTCCAACGCCTCGCCGAGCACGCTCTTGCCCCCATCGACGTATCGTTGGCCCCGGAATCACATTCGGTGAAGGATTCGCTGGCTCTCATCCAGCACCTGCTCTACGCCCTTTAGGGAGGCTCGCATGTCTGAACTGAACTGGCAGAAATCGTCGTTCAGCGGAGGCCCACAGGGCGAGTGCCTCTACGTCGCCACCGCCCCCGACGGAACGATCCGCCTCCGCGAAAGCGACACCCCCGACACCACCCTGGCCACCACCCCCACCCAACTGGCCGCCCTCCTGAACCACCTCAAGCGTCGGCCGCAGCGAGCCACTCCCTGAGCAACCCCTCCCGCTCCCCCGCCCGGGGCGTGCCGCCCTCGTGCGTGCGGCCCCACCGCGCCATGGCCGTCAGCGTCGTGTGGAGCGTGGCGGCGCCCTCCGTCATCCGCGACAACAGCTCCCGCGAAAGATCGTGCTCCGCCCGCGAATACCCCGTGGCCGCCGCCGTATAGGCCGTCAGCTCGACGGTCCCCTCGGCCGTCTCCAGGCGTACGGTCATCGTGGGGGCCTCGTCGCCGCCGCCGAGGCCGACCGTCAGGGCGAGGTCCACCATCGTGCCCAGCTGGCGCTTGAGGGACTTCACGGGGACGTCCTCGACGGTCAGTTCGAGGATGTCGTCCCAGAGCCAGAACGCGGACTGTTTGTCGCCGAGGGCCGTGACGCCCTCGGCGGAGAGACGGACTCCGGGGGCGAGTCCGGAGGGCTTCGCGCCCACGTACACATCGCCCTCGGCGATCCAGAACAGCCCCACCATGGCCATGGCGAACCACTTCCCCCTGCTAAAAACGATCAAGTACTGCGAAGTCGTCCTGCGCAACGCGTGAAGGGGCCGGGAGGTTCCCACCTCCCGGCCCCTTCACCGGCGTACGGAAGCGCATGAAAGCGCACGCGGAACTACTGCTCCGGCGACCTCTTGGGCCGCCACACCACCAGCGCGCTCGCCTGCTGGACATCCTGGTAAGGAACCAGGTCGCGGCGGTACGAGGCGTGCACCGCCGCTTCACGTTGCTGCATCGTGGCGGCGGCTCCCTCCACGGCCGCGGTCAGTTCCGCGACACGCGACTGAAGCGCGGTGACCTGGTTCTCCAGCTCGATGATGCGCTTGATGCCCGCGAGGTTGATGCCCTCCTCCTGCGACAACTGCTGCACCGTGCGGAGCAGTTCGATGTCGCGGGCGGAGTAGCGCCGGCCCCGGCCCGCTGTGCGGTCCGGGGAGACCAGGCCGAGGCGGTCGTACTGCCGCAGGGTCTGCGGGTGCAGGCCGGAGAGCTGAGCGGCCACCGAGATGACGTACACCGGCGTCTCGTCGGTGAGTTGATACGCCCTGCTGAAACCGGACTGTCGACGACGGCCGTCCCTCTCCATGGGGTCACGCTCCCTTCGAGGCCTGGAACAGTTCTGCCCGCGGATCGTCGCCCGCAGTCGCCTTGCGGTAGGACTCGAGCGCGTCCTTCGCCTTGTCCGAAAGCGATGTCGGCACCACGACCTCCACCGTCACCAGCAGGTCGCCGCGGGTGCCGTCCTTGCGGACCGCGCCCTTTCCGCGGGCCCGCATCGTACGGCCGTTGGGCGTGCCTGCGGGCAGCTTCAGCGTGACCGGCGGGCCGCCCAGGGTGGGTACCTTCACCTCGCCGCCGAGCGCCGCCTCGGGGTACGTCACCGGCACGGTGACCGTGAGGTTGTCGCCCTTGCGGCCGAAGACCGGGTGCGCGTCGACGTGCACGACGACGTAGAGATCGCCGGCCGGGCCGCCCCGTTCACCCGGGCCGCCCTTGCCGCGCAGGCGGATCCGCTGGCCGTCCGAGACGCCCGCCGGAATCCGCACCTGCATCGTGCGGGACGACTTCGCGCGGCCCGAACCCTTGCAGACCTCGCACGGGTCCTGGGCGATGAGCCCGCGGCCCTTGCAGTCCACGCACGGGTCGGTGAGGGAGAACCCTCCGCCGCCGCCCCGCGAGACCTGCCCGGTGCCGACGCAGGTCGGGCACACACGCGGCGTGCCGTTCTTGTCGCCGGTGCCCGAGCACGCCTTGCAGGGCGCCTGGGAGGACATGCGGAGCGGTACGGTCGCGCCGTCCACCGCCTCCGTGAAGCTCAGCGTGACCTCGGACTCGATGTCCTGGCCGCGCCTGGGCTGCGTACGCGTGCCGGTCCCGGCACCCCCGCCGCCGCGGTTGAACAGGCCCCCGAAGACGTCACCGAGGCCGCCCCCGAAGCCGCCGCCGGCCGCTCCACCGCCACCCGGGGCGTTGCCTCCGAAGAGGTCGCCCAGGTCGAAGTTGAACGAGCCGCCGCCGGCTCCGGGACCCGACCGGAATCCGCCGTTGCCGAAGAGAGCACGCGCTTCGTCGTACTCCTTGCGCTTCTTGGGGTCGCCGAGGACGTCGTTCGCCTCGGAGATCTCCTTGAAGCGCTCCTCCGCCTTGGCGTTGCCCTTGTTGGCGTCCGGGTGGTTCTCGCGGGCGAGCTTCCGGTACGCCTTCTTGATCTCGGCTTCGGTGGCGTCCTTGGGGACGCCGAGGACCTTGTAGTAGTCCTTCTCGATGAAGTCCTTGGTGCTCATCCCCGACGTCCCTCCTCTCTGGTCAGTGCAACGTCAGCCCTCGTCCGGGCCACCGTTGTCCTTGTCCGCTGCCTCGGCCGGTTCGGCGTCGGCCTCGACCGTCTCGCCCTTGACCGTCTGCGCGCCGGGCTGCGGCTCGGCGACGGCCACCCGCGCGGGGCGGATGGTGCGCTCGCCGATCCGATACCCCGGCTGCAGGATCGCGACGCAGGTCGTCTCGGTGACGTCCGGTGCGTACGAGTGCATCAGGGCCTCGTGGATCGTCGGGTCGAAGGGCTCGCCCTCCTTGCCGAACTGCTGCAGGCCCAGCTTGGCGACGACGGTCTCCAGCGACTCGGCGACCGACTTGAAGCCGCCGACCAGCTCGCCGTGCTCACGGGCGCGGCCGATGTCGTCGAGGGTGGGGAGGAGCTCGGAGAGGAGGTTCGCCGAGGCGATCTCCTTCACCGTCACCTTGTCCCGCTCCACGCGGCGGCGGTAGTTCTGGTACTCGGCCTGCAGCCGCTGGAGGTCGGCGGTGCGCTCGCTGAGCGCCTTCTGTGCCTGGTCCAGCTGGGCGGTCAGGCCTGCTGTCTTTGCTGCGTCCCCGGCCGGGGCCGCCGGGCCCTCCTCGGTGGAGGGCTCGGCGGCCTTCGGCGCCGCGTCATCAGGGGTGGCGCCGGAGGGGACGTCAGGCTTCTCGGCGTTCTCGCCGAAGCCCGGGGTCTCCTCGGTCATCAGGCGGCGCCGCCCTTCGCGTCACCGGGCTTCTCGTCGTCGACGATCTCGGCGTCGACGACGTCGTCTTCCTTGGACATGTTCGGGGCCTCGGCACCCGGGGCAGCGCCCTCGGCACCGGGGGCGCCCGCGGCCTGGGCGTCGGCGTACATGGCCTGGCCCAGCTTCTGCGAGACGGCGGCGACCTTCTCGGTGGCGGTGCGGATCTCGGCCGTGTCCTCGCCCTTGAGCTTTTCCTTCAGCTCGCCGACGGCTTCCTCGACCTCGGTCTTCACGTCACCGGGGACCTTGTCCTCGTTGTCCTTGAGGAACTTCTCGGTCTGGTAGACGAGCTGCTCGCCCTGGTTGCGGGACTCGGCGGCCTCGCGGCGGGCGTGGTCCTCGTCCGCGTACTTCTCGGCCTCCTGGCGCATGCGGTCGACCTCGTCCTTCGGCAGCGAGGAGCCGCCGGTGACGGTCATCTTCTGCTCCTTGCCCGTGCCCAGGTCCTTCGCGGTCACGTGCATGATGCCGTTGGCGTCGATGTCGAAGGAGACCTCGATCTGCGGGACACCGCGCGGGGCCGGCGGCAGGCCCGTGAGCTCGAACATACCGAGCTTCTTGTTGTACGCCGCGATCTCGCGCTCGCCCTGGTAGACCTGGATCTGCACCGACGGCTGGTTGTCCTCGGCCGTCGTGAAGATCTCGGAGCGCTTCGTCGGAATCGTGGTGTTCCGCTCGATGAGCTTGGTCATGATGCCGCCCTTGGTCTCGATGCCGAGGGACAGCGGGGTCACGTCGAGGAGCAGGACGTCCTTGACCTCACCCTTGAGGACACCGGCCTGGAGCGAGGCGCCGATGGCGACGACCTCGTCCGGGTTCACACCCTTGTTGGCGTCCTTGCCGCCGGTGAGCTCCTTGACGAGCTCGGCGACGGCGGGCATGCGGGTGGAGCCACCGACGAGAACGACGTGGTCGATCTCGGAGAGCTGGATGCCCGCGTCCTTGATGACGTTGTGGAACGGCGTCTTGCAGCGCTCCAGGAGGTCGGACGTGAGCTGCTGGAACTGGGCGCGCGTGAGCTTCTCGTCCAGGTGCAGCGGGCCCTCGGCGGAGGCCGTGATGTACGGCAGGTTGATCGTGGTCTCCGTGGAGGAGGACAGCTCGATCTTGGCCTTCTCGGCCGCCTCGCGCAGGCGCTGGAGCGCCATCTTGTCCTTGCCCAGGTCCACGCCGTGGCCGTTGTTGAACTGCTTGACCAGGTAGTCGACGACGCGCTGGTCCCAGTCGTCACCACCGAGGTGGTTGTCGCCGTTCGTGGCCTTCACCTCGACGACGCCGTCGCCGATCTCAAGGAGCGAGACGTCGAAGGTGCCGCCACCGAGGTCGAACACCAGAATGGTCTGGTCGTCCTTGTCGAGGCCGTAGGCCAGGGCGGCGGCGGTCGGCTCGTTGACAATACGCAGGACGTTCAGACCCGCGATCTCACCGGCCTCCTTGGTGGCCTGGCGCTCCGAGTCGTTGAAGTACGCCGGGACGGTGATGACCGCGTCGGCCACCTTCTCGCCCAGGTACGCCTCGGCGTCGCGCTTCAGCTTCTGCAGGATGAAGGCGGAGATCTGCTGGGGGTTGAAGCCCTTGTCGTCGATGTCCACCTTCCAGTCGGTGCCCATGTGGCGCTTGACCGACCGGATGGTCCTGTCGACGTTGGTGACCGCCTGGCGCTTGGCCACCTCGCCGACGAGCACCTCGCCGTTCTTCGCAAAGGCGACGACGGACGGCGTGGTCCTGGCGCCTTCGGCGTTGGTGATGACGGTGGGCTCGCCGCCTTCGAGAACGCTGACGACGGAGTTAGTCGTGCCCAGGTCGATGCCGACCGCACGTGCCATTTCGATTCCTCCAGATGTACTTCTTGAGTGGATCTGACTCAAGGATGCATGAGCGCTTCGCCGGAGTCAACAGAGCTGAGTCTGGTCGACTCAACTCTTATCCAGCCCTTACGCGCAACTGGGCCCCGTAAGGGGCGCGGGGAAAGGGGCGCGGGGAACTGCGCGACCAGCCACAGTCGGCCCGCGGATGAGTGTCGGCCACCCGGCGGGGCGCGACGCAAGGGTTGCCTGAGCGACGCAGATCACCGCCTCGCTGGCTACAGTGCCGCTGGGTAAGTGGGTAGTCTCAGACGGACTGCATAAGTTACCGCTTAGTAATAGTCCGCCTCGCAGGCCCGAGGAGCCCCGAAATGCAACTCGCCGCGATCATCGTGTCGCTGGTCCTCATCGCAGTCGGCGTCGCGCTGTTCGGCCGTGCCATCCTGCAGATCGTCCAGCTGATGCGGCTCGGCCAGTCCGTGCCCGCCGGCACGAGGACCGACCTTCCCCTCCAGCGCACCCTCACCGTGGTCCGGGAGTTCCTCGGCCACACCCGCATGAACAGGTGGGGGATCGTCGGCGTCGCGCACTGGTTCGTGGCAGTGGGCTTCCTCACGCTGCTGCTGACGATCGTCAACGCCATCGGCCAGCTCTTCAAGGCCGACTGGATCCTGCCGATCATCGGCGACTGGGCGCCGTACAACATCTACGTCGAGTTCATGGGCACGATGACCGTGCTCGGCATCGTCGCGCTGATCGTCATCCGGCAGCTGAGCAACCCGGCCAGGCCGGGGCGCAAGTCCCGCTTCGCGGGGTCCAAGACCGGCCAGGCGTACTTCGTCGAGAGCGTCATCCTCATCGTCGGCGTCTGCATCTTCACGCTGCACGCCCTCGAAGGCGCCCAGCACCACGTGGACAGCTACGAGGCGTCGTTCTTCATCTCGTACCCGGTGGTCTCCTGGTTCGAGGGCATGGACGTCTCCACCCTGCAGAACCTCACGTACTTCTTCGCCGGGCTGAAGATCGCGACCTCGTTCATCTGGATGATCACGGTCTCGGTCAACATCAACATGGGTGTCGCCTGGCACCGCTTCCTCGCCTTCCCGAACATCTGGTTCAAGCGGAACGCGAAGGGCGAGACCGCGCTCGGCGAGCTGCAGCCCATGACGTCCGGCGGGCAGCCGATCGACTGGGACGACCCGGCCGAGGACGCCGTCTTCGGTGTCTCCCAGGTCGAGCAGTTCTCCTGGAAGGGCCTGCTCGACTTCTCCACCTGCACCGAGTGCGGCCGCTGCCAGTCGCAGTGCCCCGCGTGGAACACCGGCAAGCCGCTCTCCCCGAAGCTCCTGATCATGTCGCTGCGCGACCACGCGCACGCCAAGGCCCCCTACCTGCTCGCCGGTGGCGGCAAGTCCATGGAGGGCGAGGAGAAGGCGACCGAGGAGCAGCTGGGGGACGTGCCCACCGCCGCGCTCGCGGAGGCCGAGCGTCCGCTGATCGGCACGTACGAAGAGAACGGCGTCATCGACCCGGACGTCCTGTGGTCCTGCACCACCTGCGGCGCCTGCGTCGAGCAGTGCCCGGTGGACATCGAGCACATCGACCACATCGTCGACATGCGCCGCTACCAGGTGATGATCGAGTCCGCGTTCCCGTCCGAGGCGGGCACGATGCTCAAGAACCTGGAGAAGAAGGGCAACCCCTGGGGCCTGGCCAAGAAGCAGCGCCTGGAGTGGCTGAAGGAACTCGACTTCGAGGTGCCGGTCGTCGGCAAGGACATCGAGGACCTGACCGAGGTCGAGTACCTGTACTGGGTCGGCTGCGCGGGCGCCCTGGAGGACCGGGCCAAGAAGACCACCAAGGCCTTCGCGGAGCTGCTGCACATGGCGGGCGTCAAGTTCGCGATCATGGGCGGCGACGAGAAGTGCACCGGTGACTCGGCACGCCGCCTGGGCAACGAGCCGCTCTTCCAGCAGCTCGGCCAGGAGAACGTGATGGCGCTGAACATGGCGTTCGGCGAAGAGCTCGACGACGACGGCAGGGCGACCGAGGAGTCGAAGAAGCCGAAGTCGGCGAAGAAGATCGTCGCGACCTGCCCGCACTGCCTCAACACGCTCGGCAACGAGTACCCGCAGCTCGGCGGCGACTACGAAGTCATCCACCACACCCAGCTGCTCCAGCACCTCATCGACGAGGGCAAGCTCATCCCCGTCACGCCGGTCGAGGGTCTGATCACGTACCACGACCCCTGCTACCTGGGCCGCCACAACAAGATCTACACGCCCCCGCGCGAGATCATGGACAAGGTCCCCGGCCTGCGCCAGCAGGAGATGCACCGCCACAAGGAGCGCGGCTTCTGCTGCGGTGCCGGTGGTGCGCGGATGTGGATGGAGGAGCGGATCGGCAAGCGCATCAACACGGAGCGGGTCGACGAAGCTCTGTCGTTGAACCCCGACATCGTGTCGACCGCCTGCCCGTTCTGCCTCGTCATGCTGACCGACTCGGTCAACGGCAAGAAGAACGACGGCAAGGCCAAGGAGTCCCTCCAGGTCGTCGACGTCGCACAGCTCCTGCTCGACTCGGTCAAGACGCCGGTCGACCCGGCGGGCGACGAGGAGTCGGCGGACGCTCCGGAGCCCGAGCCCGTCAAGTAGGCAAGCCCGGCAAGTAAGCACCGCAGTACGGCATTCAGGCCGGTTTCGCCCCCTTCAGCGGGGCGGGACCGGCCTGTTCGCGTCGTGATGCAAACGGGACCCCGCCGTCCTTATCCCGCGCGAGGGAGGGGAGCATCATGGGCTGGTTGTTGTCAGCCGAGGCGGTCGGGGTGGGTGAGGGGCATGCGGAGTGCCGGGACAGGTGGCGTGAGACGCGGCACGGTCGTGGGAGCGGCCGCCATGAGCTGTGCGCTGCTGCTCGCCGGCTGCGGCGGCCAGGACGACGACACGAAGTCCGGTACGCGGGGGCACCGGCCCGTCAGCATGGCGGACAAGGGCGAGGGAGCGCCTTCGCAGCCCGTACCGCGCGGCAAGGGCAGCAAGGTCGACGACGACTTCAACGGCGACGGCGCCCGCGATCTCGTACTCGACGATCTGGTGCACCGGGGCCACGGGGACGACGCGGGCATCGGCATCGTCTACGGCGGCAGGAACGGACTGACGCCCGGCGCACGGCAGTTGCTCAGCGCGCACGCCAACGGGGCGCGGATCAAAGGGGAGTTGCCCGCCGCCTTCGAGTCGGAGGCGTCCTGCGACCTCAACAAGGACGGCTTCACGGATCTGCTGGTCTCCACCGACCCGCCCTACGACGGCCAGGGCCGACCGCCCGTGCCGCTGCAGATCCTCTTCGGCTCGCCGCGGGGCCTGACCGGCAAGGCCGTGCAGCTGAAGGTGCCCGAGCAGGCACGTTTCGGCAACGACTGGCCCGACCAGCCGGTGTGCGGGGACTTCGACGGGGACGGCGCGAACGACCTGGTGCTGCACGCGAGCGGGGCGCGGCTGAGCTTCCTGCGCGGACCGTTCACGAAGCGGGGCGCGCCGCGCGCCGCGGGTGCCCCGGTCACCGCGCCCGGCAACAACCTCGTGACCGGCAAGGCCACGGACGTCGACGGCGACGGCTACGACGACGTGCTCGTCCGCAAGGCGGCGGGCGCCACGGGTGCCGCCGCCGGGGCCCTCGTCCTCGGCGGACCGAAGGGGCCCGGCGAGACCGGGGTGCTCTTCCCCGCGGGCAAGGACACCGCGTTCGGCCGCTTCGGCAAGGGCCGGGGCATGGACGCCGCGATCGCCTCGCCGTCCGGTGTCGCGCTGCGCTACGACGTGCCCGGCACCCTGCGCGGCTCCCTGGAGGCCAAGAACGCCATGGACACAGCCGTGGACGCGGGCGACCTCGACGGGGACGGTCTGAGCGAACTCGTCATCAGCGGCGCAGGCAGCGGCAGCGGGGGCGGCGCCGGAGAGGTGCGGGTCTTCAGGGGGCGTACGTCGGGTCTTGCCGCCAACGCCACGGCGGTCGTGGTCCCTTCGGCCAAGGGCACCACGCAGGTGCTCAAGGTCGCGGACTTCGACGGCGACAAGCGGGCCGATCTGGTGCTCCGTACGTATCGCGGGGACAGCGCCGACACCGTGGGCGTGTACCCGGGGATCGAGGGCGAGCTGGTCGCGCGCAAGCCGCAACTCACCTTTTCCACGGAGGAGTTCTCCTCCCGGAGCGACGGCTGACGACGGGCCGCACGCGGGTGGCGTTCGCCCGGACCGTTCTGCCCCCTCCCGCCACCGCGGCCCGCACCGTCTTTCTGCGCAGTTCCCCGCGCCCCTGACTGCGACGCCCCCTGCCCCTCCGGAAGCCGCGGCCCGCACCGTGGTTTCGCGCAGTTCCCCGCGCCCCTGAAACCCGTCCCCCGCCGGCCGGAAGCGCCCCGTCAGGGAACGCGGCCACGACACCGCCACCGCGTTCACCCTCCGGCCACCTCCCCGCCGCCGACGCACAACCCTTCGTACGTCCCGCGAGTCACACACCCGGAAGCCAAGTCATACCCAGAGGCTCACTCTGAGCCCGCGGATGCCCTGCCCCTTTTCCGGGAGTTCCACGTGCGCGTACGAAACCTGGCCCTCACCGCCACCGTCGCGGCCCTCGCGGCGGCGGGCCTGACGCTGCCCCTTGCCGGTCCGGCCAGCGCGGCGTCCACGCTGAAGGACGACTTCAACGGCGACGGCTACCGCGATCTGGCCGTGGGCGCGCCGAACAGCAACTCGGTGACGGTGACGTACGGTTCGGCGTCCGGTGTGTCCGCGTCGCGCGCGGTGACCGTCACCCAGGAGACCGCGGGCGTGCCCGGTGCGACCGAGCCCGGGGACGAGTTCGGCGAGAACGTCAGCACCGGCGACGTGAACGGCGACGGCTACGCCGACCTGATCGTCGGCGCGCCCGGCGAGCAGGTCTCGGGCCGGCCGTCCGGCTCCGTCACCGTCATCAAGGGCGGCAAGAACGGCTTCACGGGCGGCAGTTACGTGGTGCACGCGCCGAGCGACACCGCGGGCCGCTTCGGCGAGGCCACCGCATGGACCGACCTCGACTACGACGGCTCGCCCCAGCTCGCCGTGATCAGCGGCGACAACTGGTGGTTCTACGCGGGCTCCGGAGCGAACGACTCACGCCCCGTCGGCCTGGAGGTCCACTTCCTGCCCAAGGACGTACGCCTGGAGGGCATGGTCGCGGGCAACTTCAAGTACAAGGACGGCGTCGGCTTCGTCCTGTACGGCGAGCGCGCGGACGGCGGCGCCTACACCGCGCACATGAGCGGCGGCGTCGGCGACTACGGCTACGGGGCCGAGGTCCTCGCCGAGGGCGACGACCCGACGGCGACCCGCCACGCGGCCACCGCGGGTGACGTCAACGGCGACGGCTACGACGACCTGATCACCGGCAACCACCGCAACTCCGGTGGCGGCAAGGGCGGTTCGGTCACCGTGCGGCTCGGCGGCGACGGCACGTTCGGCGCCCCGGTGACGTACAACCAGGACAGCCCGGGCGTGCCCGGCGCCGACGAGGCGGACGACGGCTTCGGCGACTCCGTGTCCGCGGGCGACGTGACCGGCGACGGCCTCGCGGACCTCGCGGTGGGCGCCCCCGGCGAGACGGTCGGCGCGGTCGAGGGCGCGGGCAGCGTCACTCTCCTCAAGTCCACGGCAGGAAAGTTCACTTCGGGCCAGTCCTGGCACCAGGAGACCGAGGGCGTGCCCGGCGTCGCCGAGACCGGCGACCACTTCGGCACGTCCGTGCGCCTGAAGGACATCAACAAGAACGGCAGGGCCGACCTGTCCACCGGCGCGACCGGCGAGGACATCGGCAGCACCCAGGACGTCGGCGCCGTCTGGGTCCTGCGCGGCACGACGACCGGCCTCACCTCGTCGTACGCGGCCTCCTTCAACGGCAAGGACTTCGGGGTCGGCGGCACGGACGCGGGCTTCGGCCACACGCTCCGCTGACCCGGCCCCCTGCCCCCGACGGGCACCAACACCACCACCACCTCACCCAGTTGGAGACATCTCCGTGTCCAAGCACGTGCGGAAGACCGCGCGGAACAAGATCCTCGCGGCGGGCGCGCTCTGCGCCGCCACCGCGCTCGGCGTCACCGGACTCACGGCGGGCGGCGCGAGCGCCGCGGAGCCCTCGAAGCTCCGGGCCGACTACAACGGCGACGGCTATGTGGACCTCGCGGTCGGCGTGCCGGACGCGACGGTGGACGGCAAGGCGAAGGCCGGGTACGTCAACGTCGTCTGGGGCGGCGCGAGCGGCCTCGGCAAGCACGGCTCGACCACCGTCAGCCAGGGCACGCCCGGTGTGCCGGGGACGGTCGAGGCGGGCGACGGGTTCGGCAAGGCCGTCGCCTCGGACGACATGAACGGCGACGGCTACAGCGACCTGGTCGTCGGCACCCCCCAGGAGGACAACGACGCGGGCCTGGGCGCGGGCACCGTCGCGGTCGTCTGGGGCTCCGCGAGCGGCTTCAAGGGCGGCTTCACCGCCGCCAACGGCGGCTTCAGCGACGCGAGTTACGGCGCGCTGCTCGCGACCGGCGACTTCGACAAGGACGGCGACAAGGACATCGCCCTCAACACCCACTTCGACGAGTCCAGTTCGGTCGCCACCCGGCAGGGCCCCTTCACCCCGGGCTCCTCCAGCGAGCTCTCCAAGGTCACCGGCTGGCACTTCGGCGGCCCCGCCGTGCTGACGAGCGGCGACTTCGACGGGGACGGCGGCGACGACCTGGCCATCTCGTACGACGGCATGGAGATCAGCGGCACGACGGTGCAGAGCCGCGCCTCGGGCAGCTGGCAGTCCCTGTGGAGCACCGCCGACAGCACCGACAACGCCATGGCCGCAGGCGACTTCGACGGCGACGGCAGCACGGACCTCGCCATCGGCAACGTCCAGCCCAACCCCGAGGCCGACGACACCCACTGCGAGGACCGGCTCGGCGGCGCGATCCTCACCGTCTACGGCAAGCAGGGCGGCAAGCTCGGCGGCGGCGGCACCTCGTGCACCACGCAGTCCTCCCTCGAAGTCGGCGGCACCGCCGAGGCCGAGGACAACTTCGGCGCGCACCTCGCGACCGGCAACCTCGACCGGGACGGCGTCGACGAACTGGTCGTCGGCGCGGACACCGAGGCGGTCGGCACCGCGAAGAACGCGGGCAGCTACTGGGTCCTCGCTTCGCTCGGCGCGGGCAAGCCCCTGGCGGGCCCCGCCTTCAGCCAGAACTCCGCGGGCGTCGCGGGCACGGCGGAGGCCGACGACCGGTTCGGCGCGGCCGTCGCGACCGGCGACTACGACGGCGACACCTACCCGGACGTCGCGATCGGCGCGCCCGGCGAGGACGCGAAGAAGGGCGGCGTCTGGTACGCCCCGACCCCGAAGGACGGGCCCGTCCCGCCGGTCACGTCGGTGACTCCCGGGAAGCTGGGGCTCGCGGGGGCGCGGTCGTACGGGGCCGTGCTGAGCCACTAGGTCCCATCCCGGCACCGGTGCGGCAGGTCCTTCCGCACCGGTGCCGACGTCATCACCGGCTCCGCCGAGTTCGTCCTCGAACGCCGGACGGGCTGAATTCCCGAAGGAGAACCTCATGGCCAAGCACAGACGCACCGCCGCCCCCTCAAGACACAGCCGCCTCGCAGCGGCGACGGCCACCGCCGCCGCGCTCACCGGCGGACTCCTCGGCCTCTCGGCCACCACCGCGGGCGCCGCCGAGCCGCCCGCCGCCACACAGCCCGACGAGGCGGACTTCAACGGCGACGGCGCCCCCGACCTCGCCACCTCCGCCCCACTGGCCAACGTGGGCGGCCAGGACAAGGCGGGCCAGGTCACCGTCACGTACGGCGGCGCCGAGCGGCACCACGTCACGTACAGCCAGAACAGCCCCGGCGTGCCGGGCAGCGCCGAGCAGAGCGACCGCTTCGGCGGCGACACCGCGTACGGCGACTTCGACCGCGACGGCTACGACGACCTCGTGGTCGGCGCCGGGGGCGAGGACGTCGGCAGCGATGTCGACGGCGGCACCGTGCAGGTCCTGTGGGGCTCGAAGAACGGCCTGTCCGGCGGCACCACGCTCAAGGACCCGCGCCCCACCAAGCACGACCTCTTCGGCGGCCCCGTCCAGGCGGGCGACTTCGACGGCGACGGCAAGGACGACCTCGCCATCGGGTCGGGCTCGGGCGCGGCGACCATCGACCTGTTCAAGGGCGGCATCACCCGCACCGGCGCCACCGGCGGCCACTACACCGTCCTGCCGCCCATCATGAGCGGCCCCGACGACGGCCCGTTCAACCTGCACTCCGGCGACGTGAACGGCGACGGCAAGGACGACCTGATCGTCAACGGCTTCTCCACCGGCGACGGTTACAACGCCAACCTGTGGCTGCCCGGCAGCGCGAACGGCGTCACCACCAGCGGTGTGCAGCGGCTGCCCGGCGGCCACATCACCGACGTCGGCGACACCGACAGCGACGGCCACGAGGACATCGTCATCGGCCTCACCTGGGACGACGGCATCGACGGCGCGCACAAGGGCGGCACCGTCCACGTCGTCAAGGGCAACGACAACGGCCCGTACGGCAGCACCCAGGTCATCACCCAGGACACCGAGGGCGTGCCCGGCGGCGGCGAGCAGGGCGACGCGTTCGGCGCGGAGCTCGACCTCGGCGACATCAACGGCGACGGCCACCTCGACCTGGCCGTCAGCACGCCCGGCGAGGACCTGGAGGGCGTCACCGACGCGGGCTCGGTCACCGTCGTCTACGGCGCGGCGGACGGCTCGGGCCTCTCCACCGCGGGCTCCGTACTGCTCAGCCAGGACACCCCCGGCGTCCCCAACTCCAATGAGAAGAACGACTACTTCGGCTCGGACGTCCACATCGACGACCTGAACGACGACGGCCGCGGCGACATCGCCATCGGTGCGTACGGCGAGAACGCGGGCAACGGCGCGGTCTACGTCCTGGACTCCCTGGCCAACGGCACGCTCTCCGGCTCGACCGGCGTCTACACCTCGACGGTCGGCATCTCCGGCACGGGCACGCCCCGCTTCGGCGCGAACTTCGCCGACTGACGCACGGCTGCCGCCGGTCAACACTCCATGGTCCATCGCAGAGTTGGAGCCCTCGTGCGCCCACGCACATGCGCCATCGCCATCGCACTGGCCGCCACCGGCCTCGCCCTCCCCCTCACCGCCCACGCCTCCGAACCCACCGAACCCCCGCCCCTGACCAGCGACTTCAACGGCGACGGCTACGCGGACCTCGCCGTCGGCGTGCCCAGCGGCACCGTCGGCGGCAAGGCGAAGGCCGGCTACGTCAGCGTCGTCTTCGGCGGCGAGTACGGCCCTGGCCCGCACGGCGTGCGCCGCATCACGCAGGCCACCGTCGAGGTCCCCGGCACCCCGGAGGCGGGCGACCGCTTCGGCTCCGCGGTCACCACGGCGTACGTGAACGGCGACCGGTACGCCGACCTGGTCATCGGCGCCCCCGGCGAGGACATCGACGCCAAGGCCGACGCGGGCTCCGTCACCGTCCTCTACGGCACCGGCGACGGCTTCGCCACGGCCAACACGGCGGCCCGGGGCGACGCCGCGGGCGCCGCGTACGGAAACGCCCTCGTCGCCGCCGACTTCACCGGCGACAAGGCCGTCGACCTGGCGATCGGCGCCAAGGACAAGGTCGTCTTCAACGCCGCCCCCGCCGCCGCGAAGACCGGGCTCGCCATGGACGACCGCTTCGGCGGCCGCGCCCCCGTCATGACGACCGGCGACTTCGACGACAACGGCATCCCCGAACTCGCCGTCGCCTTCTACACCCAGTCCCAGCCCTACACCCAGTCCCACGTCCAGCTCTTCCGCTACGACAAGCCCGACGAGCCCGACAAGCCCGACGAGTTCGACGGCGGCTTCGCCCTGACCTGGAGCAGCGACAACAGCGCGGCCAACGCGCTCGCCACGGGCGACTTCAACGGCGACGGCCTCGACGACCTCGCGCTCGGCAACTGCCGCGAGATCGCCGACGAGAACATCGACGACCCGTGCGGCCCCGAGGAGACCGCCAAGGGCGGCGGCATCCACATCCACTACGGGGACGGCGACGGCCTCGTATGGCAGGGCCAGACCCTCAACCAGGACACCCCTGGCGTCCCGGGCGTCGCCGAACAGGGCGACGACTTCGGCAACGCGCTCACCTCCGCCGACTTCGACGGCGACGGCAAGGACGACCTGATCGCGGGCGCCCCCGGCGAGGCCATCGGCAGCGCGGCGCGCGCGGGCAGCGTCACCGTCCTGAAGGGCGGCGCGAAGGGCGTCCTCGACGCGGACGGCAGCGCGAGGGCGGTCTCGTACCAGCAGAATTCCCCCGGCATCCTGGGCGTAGCCCAGAAGGATGACGCGTTCGGCGCCGCCCTCGCGACCGGCGACCACAACGGCGACGGACGCCCCGACCTCTCCGTCGCGGCACCCGGCGAGAACGCCTCGGCGGGCGGCGTGTGGGACCTGCCGGGCGGCGCCGCGGGCGGTTCGGTGATCACCCCGAACTCCCTTGGCCTGCCCGTCTCTTCGGATCCGCTGGCATACGGAGCGGTGCTCGGCCGCTGATCCACTGCGGGTCGCGGTCGGCCTGGGGCAAACCCCTCAGGGTTCCCTTAGGGGTTGTCACAGGTCGGCCGCAAAGCCCCTCTCCTCCCGGGGAGGGACGACCCGACCCCCCAAGACCAGGTACGTTCGATTCGTGGCTGGATTCAGGATCGGACGCGGCCGGGACAACCGCACCCCGCAAGCGCGACCACAACAACCGCGGCAGCAGCCGTACGGACAGCAGGCCCCGCAGGGGCAGCAGCAGCCGTACGGCTACCCACCCGTGCCCCCGAACCCGCAGCAGCACGGCGGGGGCGGACCTCAGTACGGCGGCCCGCAGTACGGCGGCGGACGCCCGCAGCACGGCGGCCCGCAGTACGGGAACGGTCCGCAATACGGCGGTGGCGGTGGCGGTCAGCAGTGGCCGCAGGCCGCCGGCGGTCACGGCGAGCCGGAGTACTTCGGCGGCCCCGACGACCAGGGCCACGGCCCCCAGGGCGGCTACGACCCCTACGCGGCCAACAACCCCGGCAGCACCCAGGCCTTCTCCATCGGCGAGGACCCGTACACCCAGGGCGACACCTACCGCGCGGGCCAGGCGGCGGCCCCGCCCATGGGCCCGCGCCTGCACTGGAAGGACCTGCTGCGCGGCATCGTGCTGCGCCCGGGCCCGACCTTCCTGCAGATGCGGGACTACGCGATGTGGGCCCCGGCCGTCATCGTCACCTTCCTCTACGGCCTGCTCGCGATCTTCGGCTTCGACAAGGCCCGCGAGGACGCGATCAACGCCACGCTCTCGGCGGCGGTCCCCTACGTCCTCACCACCGGCGTCGCGATCACCATCAGCACCTTCATCCTCGGCGTGGTCACGCACTCCCTCGCCCGCCAGCTCGGCGGCGACGGCGCCTGGCAGCCGACGGTCGGCCTCTCCATGCTGATCATGTCGCTGACGGACGCGCCCCGCGTGATCGTCGCGATGTTCCTCGGCGGCGGCCAGCCCTTCGTCCAGCTGCTCGGCTGGGCGACCTGGCTCGCGGCGGGCGGGCTGCTCACGCTGATGGTGAGCAAGTCGCACGACCTGCCGTGGCCGAGGGCGCTGGGCGCGGCGTCGATCCAGCTCCTGGCGATCCTGGCGATCATCAAGCTGGGCACGTTCTAGTCCTACGGACGGGCATGGGGAAGGGCCCCGGCGGACGCACTGTCCACCGGGGCCCTTCCCCGTTCACGTGCCGACGCGCTCAGGCGTCGAGGACCTGACCCTCACGCTTCACGACGGGCGGCTCGACGCTCCACGGGAAGTTGATCCACTCGTCGGTGCGCTTCCAGACGTACTCGCACTTCACGAGGGAGTGCGACTTCTCATAGATCACGGCGGACCGGACCTCGGCGACGTGGTCGAGGCAGAAGTCGTGGACGAGCTTCAGCGTCTTCCCGGTGTCGGCGACGTCGTCGGCGATCAGGACCTTCTTGTTCGAGAAGTCGATCGCGTTCGGGACGGGAGCCAGCATGACCGGCATTTCGAGCGTCTCATTGACGCCCGTGTAGAACTCCACATTCACGAGGTGGATGTTCTTGCAGTCGAGCGCGTACGCCAGGCCACCGGCGACGAACACGCCGCCGCGGGCGATCGACAGGATGACGTCGGGCTCGTACCCGTCGTCGGCGACGGTCTGCGCGAGCTCGCGCACGGCCCGGCCGAACTTCTCGTACGTAAGGTTCTCGCGCACGTCACTCATGCTGGATGTCACACCTGTGTCCGATGGAAATTGAGGAAGGAACGGGAGGCGGTGGGCCCGCGCTGCCCCTGGTAGCGAGACCCGTACCGCTCCGACCCGTAAGGCGACTCGGCGGGCGAAGTGAGCCGGAACATACACAGCTGCCCGATCTTCATGCCCGGCCAGAGCTTGATCGGCAGGGTCGCGAGGTTCGACAGCTCAAGGGTGACGTGCCCCGAGAACCCGGGGTCGATGAACCCGGCGGTGGAGTGCGTGACCAGCCCGAGCCGCCCGAGGCTGGACTTGCCCTCGAGCCGACTCGCAAGATCGTCGGGCAGGGAGATGACCTCGTACGTGGAGGCGAGCACGAACTCCCCGGGGTGCAGGATGAACGGCTCGTCCCCCTCGGGCTCCACGAGCCGCGTCAGATCGGCCTGCTCGACGGAGGGGTCGATGTGGGGGTAGCGGTGGTTCTCGAACACCCGGAAGTAGCGGTCCAGCCGCACGTCGATGCTCGAGGGCTGCACCATGGATTCGTCGTACGGGTCGATCCGCACCCGTCCGGAGTCGATCTCGGCCCGGATGTCCTTGTCTGAGAGAAGCACGCACCGAGGATACGCAGAGCGCGCGGGACCGCCCCAATCGGACGGAACCCCGCGCGCCTCACCACCTGCTGCCGCGAGCCCCTGCCCGCGCCGCTCGCTGCCCGCGCCCGCTACCGCTTCTGCAGCGCCACGGGCACGGCATGCCGGAGCCGGGCACACCGCGGACAGCGGATGAGCCGACCGGGACCGAGCCGGTCGGCCTGCTGCATCGGGAACGAAGCGGTGCTGAACACGTGCCCTTCGGCACAACGGACGACGGTGCGCTCCATCAAGTCCTCGAGTCCCTTCCCCAAAGCCGTAATTGACCTCGTCATGGCCCGTACTGACTCGTCCTGCTACTCACTCCGAGCCGACGGCGAAAGGCCACATTACGGTATGAAAGGGACGCCCCTCCAGGCGGCACGACCACAATCCACGGTACGCCCCAACTCCCTCCCCCCGCACGGCGCATCCACCCCCCGGACAGCACTCGGGCCCCACGGCGAGAGCGCCCGGGGCCCGGTATGAGGTACAGTGTGCGACGTTACGACACCGCCTCCGGCGGCACGTTTCGCGGGTGTAGTTTAGTGGTAGAACATCAGCTTCCCAAGCTGAGAGTGCGAGTTCGATTCTCGTCACCCGCTCCATAGTTGAGGCCCAGGTCAGCGACCTGGGCCTTTTTGTTGTGCGCCTGCTCCCCACTCGCGCCGACCGTCGCGTGCCGGATCCGTGCCAGAACCATGATCGTCAGGTCTTGCGTCCATGAGCCGCGCGAGGCCGAGGGTGACCAGCGCGGCCGCAGACGTGAGGGAACGCAGGTCACCCGATTGGTGCGGAAACGACACCCGGTGGGGGCCGGGCGGCCGCCCCGTAGCAGACGTCGCGGCCCTTCTGCCACCGGGAGAAGGGTGACGGGAGCAGCCGGGCAACGGCCGGAAGTCACAATGCGACGGATCCCGCCCGGAGGGGCAGCGATCCTGCCGCTCGACAGCTGCCTGTCAGCGGGCCGACGTCACTGCCAGAAGATCTCTTCAACGACGATCTGGGGGTCGGTTACACGGTGCATGAAGATGTACCGGAGCCAACCTCGGTAGTTGTCGAAGTACAGAACACGAGGTCCCTTGGGGCTGGTGGACCGCGCTGGCTCGACTCTCATGGTGCCCGGCAGTTCGGCGTCGGCTTCGATGCCACGAAAGTACGGGTCCTTCGCTGTCACCAGCTCAGCGCGGGCCGCGTCGACGATCTTCCGTACGTGCTCGGGCAGGGCGTCCCGTGCGGCTTGGGCTTTGAGAGTCCAGTCCATCTGCCAGGGCGGCCCCATGAACCCCTCGTCACTCATCGGCCCGGCTCCGTACGGGCAGCCATGTGGCGGATGTTGGATGCCTTCTCCAGAAGCTTCTTGGCCTCAGCGAGGTCGGTGGCTTGGGTGGCACGCGCTTCAAGGTCGGTCAGGTGGGCGTCGAGGTGCGGGTCACGGGCAATGGCGTACTCGCCCCACCAGCGAGCCATGAACGCGGGCACGGGACCAAGGTCGAACGTGTCGGCGATCGCCCACTTCCAATGCGCGTCGAAGTCGGTGAGCAGCTGCGGAGCGTTCTGAACAATGGCTTCGCGAAGTGCCTTCGGCGTTCTCTCGGGCATGGGAGGGATGCCGGGTGAATCGGTAGCAGCAGTGCTCATGCTCTGTCCTCCATCGGCCCGCGTCTCTCCGGTTTCCGAGCCTACCGTCGTGGCCTAGGCCACGACGGAGGTTCGCGCCGGACCCGTGTCAGAGCCGGGCATCGACCGGCGGTCTCGATCTGAGCGGTGGCCGGGAGGGACTCCCCCCGACCGTCAGTCGTCGCCGGTCGAACGGGCACCACAACAGCACAAGCAGCCACCGCACCACAGACGCACCAGAACGAGCGGGGAACCACGGGGAACGGCGGTGACAGCGAGGGGTTCGACAGAAGCCTTGATCCAAGCATTGATGCAGCTCAGCCCAATGTTCTTCGCTGAATCACTCAGCTTCCCAAGCTGAGAGTGCGAGTTCGATTCTCGTCACCCGCTCTTTCTCGAACCCCTGGGTCATGGACCCGGGGGTTCTTTGCTGCCCGGACCGTCGCACCGTCCCTGTGCCCCGGTTCGCCTCGTCCGGGATGCCGAGGGACAGGGCGAGCTCGCGGTGGTGCACCGCCTCGCCGCGAGGGCAACGGGCGCGGGTGGTGGGACTGCTGCCGCCGCTGAAGACGAGGGCCGGGAAGAGGCCGGCGTGGTGGAGGCCCGGGGAGGCGGCGGCCGCACCGAGGTCGTGGCTGCCCAGAGCGATCGCCGCCGAGCAGGGCCGGAGCTCGTGGCCATCTGGTGGTAGGCCCAGATGAGTTCGGCGTCGTGGAACTGCTCGTCGGTGATGGTGCCCTGCTCGTGGTCCGGCACTGCGACTCCTTGGCTCTTGTGCAGCTCGGGCAAGGACGGACGGCCCGGAGTCCGACTAGCCCTGGAGCACCTCCTTGTCGTGCGTCTCTTGCCGGGCCGCGGCTCGTACGGCGCGAGGGCCATTCCACCGCGGGGACCCTCACCACAGCTCCCCGGCGAGCCGTTCGTGGCTGAGGGCCACGAGTACGGCCACGGACGGCAGGGGGCACAGGTCGCCGGGGTCGCGCGGGAGTGCCGCCTTGGTTTCGTCCTGGTCGGTTCGGAGCCTGATGGCTGCTCGGCCCTGGAAGAACCCACGTTCTTAGTGGAAGCTGAGGGCGGGCAAGAACCAGGATTCTTGGTGGGGAGGGTCGGGGCGCGTGGGGGCTGTTGGGGTGGAGGTCAGTCGGCGGCAGATACTCGCTGCGGCGCATGAGTTGTTTTATGCGCACGGGGTTCGGGCGGTGACGATGCAGCAGATCCGGGATGTGTCGCGGGTGCCGTTGAATCGGTTGTACAAGACGTTTCCGTCGAAGGACGATCTTGTCGTTGCGTATCTGGATGACCGGGACCGCCTGGTACGCGATGCGCTCGGGGCCGCGCTTGCGGTGTATGACAGTCCTCGGGAGAAGGTTCTGGGGGTGTTCAGCTGGATGTATGAGGTCTTCCGGCAACCCGACTTCCGTGGCTGTGTGTTCACCAATACTTATGGCGAGCTGGGGGCCGACAGTCCGGCTGCGCGGATCGTGGTGCGGCACAAGGGTGCGATTCGTGAGCTGCTGACGGGCCTCGTCCGTGAGGTCGGCGTTGCCGATGCCGATGCCCTGGGGGTCCAGCTCCAGGGGCTGTGGGACGGGGCGATCATTCTGGCCACCATGACCCGTGAGCCCGACCACGCCCTGCACTCCCGCGCCACCGCGCAGACCCTGCTGGCCGCGGCCGAGGGTGACCGCCATTAGGGACAAGAGGCGGCCGAGCGTGGCCTCTGAGGCGGCTGAGAAGCGGCTGGGGCCGGGCCGCGAGGCGGCGTAGCGTCGGCGCCGCGTGTCGTTCCGAGGACATCAGGAAGGCATCCGTACGTCCCGCGCGGTTCATGTGGTGCTGGTGAGGTGACGGCACCGTACAAGGACGATTTGAGGAGTTCCGCATGGCCAGAGCGCGTCTGTCCCGTCGCCGGCTGATAGGTGCCGCTTCCGTGGCCGCCGCCACCGCGGTGGCGGTGACCGTCACCGCTTCGGCGGGGGCCTCCGACACGAAGGACCAGGCCCAGCGGGCGATCAAGGGCGGCAAGGCGAAGAACGTCATCCTGCTCATCGGCGACGGCATGGGCGACTCGGAGATCACGCTCGCGCGGGACTACACCGTGGGCGCCGACGGCCGGCTCAACATGGACAAGTTTCCGCTGACCGGCTCGTACACGACGTACTCCGTGCACGCGGACGGCTCCCCCGACTACGTCACCGACTCCGCCGCCAGCGGTTCCGGGTGGGCCACCGGCGTGAAGACCGTCAACGGGCGGATCTCGAAGACGCCGGGCACCGACAAGGCCGTGCCCACGATCCTGGAGCTCGCCCAGAAGAAGGGGTACGCGACCGGGTCCGTCACCACGGCCGAGCTGACCGACGCCACCCCGGCCGTGCTCGCCTCGCACGCGACCGACCGCAGCTGCCAGGGTCCGGCCGACATGGCCAAGTGCCCGGCGGACACCATCGCCAAGGGCGGGCCGGGGTCGATCGCCGAGCAGAGCGTCAACCACAAGGTCGACGTCCTCCTCGGCGGCGGCAAGAAGCGGTTCGACCAGAAGGTCACCGACGGGAAGTACAAGGGGCTCACCGTCACCGAGCAGGCGCAGAAGCTCGGGTACCAAGTCGTCACCAATGACAGTGAGTTGAAGTCGGTCAAGTCCGTCAAGGGTGGCAAGCCCGTCCTCGGGCTCTTCGCTCCCGGCAACGTACCCGTCGAGTGGACCGGCAAGGCCGCGGCCAAGGGCGGCACCGACCCGCAGCGCTGCACCACCTCCAACCCGGGCCGCCCGGACGGCACTCCCGCCCTCGCCGATCAGGCGAGCAAGGCCATCAAGCTGCTGGAGGCCAAGCAGAAGAGCGGGAAGGGCGGGAAGGGCTTCTTCCTCCAGGTCGAGGGCGCCTCGATCGACAAGCAGGACCACGCCGCCGACCCCTGCGGTCAGATCGGTGAGACCGCCGCGTTCGACCGCGCCGTGAAGGTCGCCCGCGACTACGCCGCCAAGCACCCGGACACCCTGGTCGTCACTACCGCCGACCACGCCCACACCAGCCAGATCGTCCCGCTGGAGGCGCAGCCGCCCGGCCTGTCCTCCACGCTCGTCACCGACGAGGGCCAGCAGCTGAAGGTCAACTACTCGACGAACACGCCGGGCGCCTCCCAGGAGCACACCGGCACGCAGGTCCGGATCGCGGCGCAGGGGCCGCAGGCGTACCGCGTCCTCGGCGTCACCAACCAGACCGATCTGTTCACCACCGTGCGTGAGGCCCTCCGGCTTCACTGAGGAGTGAACGAGGAGTCAACTCCCATACAGCGTTGCCTTGTTGAAGGCCCCGTCCCGGGTTCGGGCGGGGCCTTCGTCGTGTCCGCGGGCGCAGGTGTCCGCCCCCGCTCACTCCCTCGACAGCTGGTCCGCGGGGGCCATGACGCGACGTACGTCGGTACGTACTGCCAGGGCCGCGACGACACCTACGAGGGCTCCCCCAAGAAGCCGGGCGACCTGCACCTGACCCGGTGCGGGCGGCGCACGGTCCGATAGGCTCGCCATGTGACGGCCGACCAGCCCTCCGCGGGCCCTTACGCCATCGTCGCTGTCGCTTCGTCCGCGGGCGGTATCCAAGCACTCAGCACTCTTCTGGGAGCGCTGGGCCCTGAGCTCGCGGTGCCCGTTCTCGTGGTCCAGCATCTCGATCCGCGGCACCGGACGGTGATCGCCGACGTGCTCTCGCGACGCACCGACCTGCCGGTCAAGCTCGCGGAGGCCGGGGAGAAGCCGTCGCCGGGCACCGTCTACATCGCGCCTCCCGACCGGCATCTGCTGATCGGTTCCGACGGCATTCTGACCCTGTCGAGCACTGAGCTCGTCCATTTCGTACGCCCCTCCGCCGATCTCCTCTTCGAATCGGTCGCCGGTGCCTACGGGGCGCGGGCGATCGCCTGTGTCCTCACCGGGACCGGCATGGACGGCGCGATGGGGGCCGAGGCCGTGCAGTCGCGCGGCGGGACCGTGATCGCCGAGGATCCGCAGACCGCGGAGTTCCCGGGAATGCCGAGAGCGGTGGTGGACACGGGCGCGGTGGATTTCGTGCTACCTCTTGTGGAGATCGCGGCTGTGGTCCACGGACTTCTCGAAGCCACGGGGCAGTGATGAGCCAACCTCAGCAGGAACCTGCGCAGGAACATCGGCAGGAACGGACAGGGCCGCCGGATCCGCTGAAGGCGGAGTCCGACGAGGCCCTGGAAGAGCTGCTCATCTTCATCAGGGAGGCCCGCGGCTTCGACTTCACGGGCTACAAGCGCTCCACCCTGGGACGGCGCATCAACAAGCGGATGACCGACGTCGGCATCAGCTCCTACCCGGACTACCAGGACCTCCTGGAGACGAGCGCGGACGAGTTCAGCGCCCTCTTCAACACGATCCTCATCAACGTCACCTCCTTCTTCCGCGACACGGACGCCTGGAACCTGCTGCAGCGCGAGGTCGTCCCCGAGCTGCTCGCGGACCTCGCGCCCGACCAGGAGATCAGGGTGTGGAGCGCCGGCTGTTCCAGCGGTGAGGAGGCGTACTCCCTGGTCATCATGTTCGCGGAGGCGCTGGGCATCGAGGAGTGCCTGCGCCGGGTCAAGATCTACGCCACGGACGTCGACGAGGAGGCGCTGCGCGAGGCCCGTTCGGGGCTCTACCCGGCGAAGTCCCTCGAACCGCTCTCCATGGAGCTGCGGGACAAGTACTTCGAGCAGAACGGCGCGCAGTTCAGCTTCCGGCCCGACCTGCGGCGCCGGGTGATCTTCGGGCGGCACGACATCACCCGGGACGCCCCCATCTCCCGGCTCGACCTGCTGATCTGCCGCAACACCCTGATGTACTTCAACGTCGAGGCGCAGACGCAGATCGTCGACCGCTTCCACTTCGCGCTGCGCCAGGGCGGGTACCTGTTCCTCGGCAAGGCCGAGATGCTGCTGAACGACGCCGACCGCTTCGAGGTCGCCGACATGCGGCAGCGGATCTTCCGGCGCCGCACCGGGGAGGCCGGACTGCCGTACCACCCGGCCCCGTTGAAGGTCAGGCCGGGCACGGGCATCGAGCTGAACTCGGTCGCGCGCACCCGTCAGCTGCGCGATCTGGTCCTTGACTCGGGCCCTGTCCCGTGGATCGCCCTGGACAGCGACGGCATCGTCGTCGTCATCAACAGCCATGCGCGGATCCAGTTCGGGCTGAGTTCGGGTGACGTCGGACGCCCCTTCCAGGATCTGGAGATCTCCTACCGTCCCGTCGAGCTCCGTTCCCTGATCGAACAGGCCACGCACGAGCGCCGCACGCTCCGGGTCAACAGGGTCGAGCGAAGAGCGGGCGAGGAAGTCACGTACCTCGACATCCTCATCCAGCCGCTCTCCGGGCCCAACGGCCTGCACGTCGCCACCACGATCTCGTTCACCGACGTCACCGTCGCCACGCAGCTCAAGGCCGAGATCAAGCGGGTGCGCGAGGACCTGGAGACGGCGTACGAGGAACTCCAGTCGACCAACGAGGAGTTGGAAACCACCAACGAAGAACTCCAGTCCAGCATCGAGGAACTGGAGACCACGAACGAGGAACTCCAGTCCACGAACGAGGAGTTGGAGACAACCAACGAAGAACTCCAGTCCGGGAACGAGGAACTGGAGACCATGAACGACGAGATGCGCATCCGCACCGAGGAGCTGGACGAGGCACGCGCGTTCCTGGAAGCCGTGCTGACCAGCATCGCGGCGGGCGTCGTGGTCCTGGACAGCAAGCTGCGGGTCAAGAGCTGGAACCGGGGCGCCGTCGACCTGTGGGGACTGCGCGCCGACGAGGTCGTCGACGAGCCGTTCTTCAACCTGGACTTCGGGCTGCCGACCGAGTCGCTGCAGCCCGTGGTGCACCAGTGCCTGAAGACCCGCAAGCGTTCGGGGCCGGTCGGTGTGCACGCCCTGAGCCGCATCGGCAGACCCATCACGTGCGACGTCTTCTGCTCCCCGTTCGACGGGCACAACGGCGGTGTCGTCCTCATGATGGAAGAAAGCAGAAGCGACGTTGCCGACTGACGGCGGCGGCGTACGCTGCTGGCATGACGCCGAAGGGGTATGACGAAGCCCTCGGTCTGGCGGCGAAGGCGCGCAACCGCGCCGCCCACGCGCTCGAACGCGCGGCGCGGGCCGCTGCAGTGGCCGAGCGCCACGAACTCCTCGCGGGCAGGCCGGGGGGCGAGTTCAACGCCCAGATCGCGGCGACGCACCGCCACACGGCCGAGTGCCACCGCTCGTCGGCCCAGCTCCAGGAGGCCTTCGCCCGCCGATCCGTGGCGTGGGCGCGGGGCCAGGGCGTGCAGCCCCGGTTCATGACCGGGGTCGCCGAGGCGTGCGGCACGCAGAGCGCGGCGCTCACCCTCGTCGACTCCGCCCACAACCAACTGGCGGTCGCCCCGTCCGACGAACGCGCAAGGGCCGCCCAGGACTTGGAGTTCGTGCTCGGCGAAGGACCGTCCAGGGACGCGGCGTCGGGGATGTGCCCCGTCGCCAGCTCGGGACCGGCGATCGAGAGCCGCTGGCCGTGCTACGGGCCCGCCCTCGTCGCCCTCGGCATCACGTCGGTGGCCGCGGTTCCGCTGCGGACACCGGGCAGTTGCATCGGCTCGCTCGCCGTCTTCGACCCCCGCCCCGATGCCGCGGAGCTGTCCGGTCTCGCCGAGATCGCCGCCGCGCTCACCCGCATCGTGATGCTCGGCCCCGACGCCGACCCGGAACTGTACGGCGGAACGGACCACCGGGACCTGGTCCAGCAGGCGGCGGGCGTGCTCGCCGCCCGCTCCGGGTGTTCCGTCAGTGACGCGGTGGCGCTCGTCAAGGCGCATGCCTTCGCCGGGGAGACCTCCACCGAGGAGATCGCCCGGCAGATCCTGCACGGAGACCTGGAACTCGGCTGAGAAGGAAGCGGGAGAAGAAGCATGACGACCGAGCAACGGCTGGCCGATGTGTTCGTTGCCTTAGCCGGAGGCCCGGCGGCGGGTTCCCCGCAGGACCCGACGGACCTCCTGGGCACCCTGTCGATCCTCGCGCACCACAGCCCGCCCCTCCTCGGAGTCCGCGCCGCCGCCGTGGTGTTCGTCCCCGGCGGGCGCGAGGCGCCGCAGGTGGTGTCCTCGGACACCAGGGTGTACCGCATGGAGTACGCCGCCGTCGGCCATCGCGAGGGCCCCGCCCACGACTGCCACCACGGCGATCGGCGCCCGGCCCCCGTGCCCCTCGACAGCCCCCAGGCCAGGGGGCGTTGGCCGCACTACGCGCCGCGGGCCGTGGCCCTCGGCTACACCCACGTCGCCGCCCTCCCCCTGCGCGGCCACACACGGAACAGCGGCGCGCTCGTCCTGCTGTCGTCCGGCCACCGGAGCGGCTTCTCGCCCGGCGTCCTCGCGCTCGGCCAGTCGATGGCGGACTTCACCGCCGTCACCCTGGAACGCGCGCAGGAGGCCGACCACAGCCGCACCCTCGCCGCCCAGCTGGAACAGGCCCTGACCAGCCGCGTCGTCATCGAACAGGCCAAGGGGATGATCGCGGCGCGCAGATCCCTGAGCCTGAACGACGCCTTCGACCTGCTGCGCAGGCATGCGCGGTCGCACCGGCGGCTGTTGAGCGACGTGGCCCGCGAAGTCGTCGAGGGGCGGGCGGACCCGGAGTTGAGCGGGGAGCGCGTCAACTGACCGGGCCGGTCGGGGTCCTGGGACGACTGGCCCGGTCGCGGGGGTCCGTCAGGCGGTCGTCCTGTCCGGGCGCACGCCGTCAGGGATGACGGAGTACGCCATGCACACGAGCCCGATGGAAGCGATTGCGATGGCAACTCGCACCGCGGGGAGCTTGGTGAACCTGCGACGACCGGGCCCACCGTCTTGCTTGTACGTCACCTAGGAAGACTCCTCGCCTGAATTGGCATTTCTCAACGATGAGGGCATGCCGGATCGCCACGAAGATTCGACATCCAGGTGATCGCCCGACGAGAGCAGATGCTACAGACCCCGGTAGCGGTACAGGCAAGTTATGGCCCAGGATTCCGGGTATGCGGCACCCGGGGACAGTTACGCGCGTAACTCTCGGCACACCGTGTCAATACCCGCGCCCACGCAGCCGCCCCAGCTCCCGCGACGCCCTCGCCTCCTCCGCGCGCGCCCCGATGCGCCGGCAGATCGACAGGCTCTCCTCCAGGTGCGCGACGGCCTGCGCCCTGCGCCCCGTGTCGAGTTCGACGCGGGCCAGGCCGTAGAGGACGTCCGCGATTTCGCCCTCGGCGCGGATGTGCCGGACCACGGCCAGCGCGGCGACATGCTGGGGCAGGGCCTGTTCGCCGCGGCCCGCGATCCGGTGGGCCCTGCCGATGCCGTTGAGGGCGATTCCCTCGCCGAGGCGGTCGCCCACGCCGCGCAGTACGGGCAGGGCCTTTCCGTAGAGGGCGAGTGCCTCTTCCGGCTTGTGGAGGGTGGTGAGGACGTTCGCCAGATTCATCTGGAGGGTGGCGTGATCGCCCCTGCTGCCCATGCCGTTCGACAATTCGATGGCTTCTCTGTAAGACCTTTCCGCGGCTTTTGGATCGCCGTTCTTTCGGTACAGCTCCGCCATATTGTTCAGGGTGCGATATCTGCCTCTGTCGTCGCCCTCTTTCGTGAAGCCGGAGAGGGCGGAGAGGAAGCATTCGATTGCTTCCTTGTGCTGTCCCAGGTGGAGGTGGGCTATGCCGAGAAGGTTGTGGGTGCGGGCCACCTGGAGGGTCTTCCCTGTTTGCAGTAGGTAAGTCAGGGAGTGTTGTTGGAGCGAGCGCACCAGGGCGTACCGGCCCGTCTGCCACAGCGGGATCGACAGCTGGTGGATGGCCTCGCTCTCCAGCTCGGCGTCCTCGAGGTCCCGCGCGATGTCCAGGGCCTCGCGGGCGGCCGCGATCCCCTCCTCGTACTGACCGCTGTGGGTGTGCACGGCGGACAGGTCGAGCTGGGCGCGCGCCCCGGCCGCGTGGTCGCCGACGGCGCGCCAGTGGTCCGCGGCCCGGCGCAGCAGGGGTGCGGCCGTGCCCAGGTGGCCTTCCATGTCCAGGAATCCGGCCAATGCATGGACCGCCAGGGCGAGTTGACGTTCCGACGCGTTCTGTCGAATCCAGTCGAGAACGTCCAGCAGATTGGCGCTCTCGGTCATGAACCATCGTTCGGCGGTGTGCGCGTCGTTGAACTCCGGACCTGTCTGTACGGAAAGTCCGTCCGTGTCGAGCGGAATGCGCGAGCGGAAGGGATAGGCGAGCCGGTCGGCGCGGTCCGCAACATGGATGTAGTGATCCACCAACCGCCGTACTGCCAGCCGGGATTCGCCTTCCGGTGCGACCTCGCCGGGGATTCCGCTTTCGTCATCGAAGAGCGAACGCGCGTACTCACGAAGGAGATCGTGCATGGTGAATCGATGCGGCGAAGGTTCGGAGATGAGGTGTTGGGAGAGGAGTTCTTCCAGTATTCGCTCGGTTGTGCCGACGGGGAGACCGGCCAGGGCCGCCACCGCGTGCGGGGCGAAGTCCACGCCGAAGTGCAGGCCCGTGCGGCGGAAGACGAGGCGCTGGGTGGCGGTCAGGGCGCGGCTCGACAGTTCGAAGACGTGCCGCACCGTCCGTTCCCCGTCGTGGAGTTCGGAGAGGTGCTCGCCGCCCGCGGTCAGCTGGTCGAGCAGGTCGGACGTGGTCCATGAGGGCCGGGAGAGCAGTCGGCTCGCGGCGATCTCGATGGCCAGGGGCAGATGACCGCAGAGCCGGACGATCTCCTCGACCTCCGGCTCGCGGGTCACGCACCGTCCGTCGACGCGCCGCAGGAAGAGCGCGACCGCGTCGTCGCGCGGCAGGACGTCGAGGGACACCGGGCGCACGCCCGGCAGGCCGGGAAGCCGCCTGCGGCTCGTCACCACGACCGCCGTCGGCGATTCGCCGGGGAGCAGCGGCCCGACCTGCCCGGTGTCGGCGGCGTCGTCCAGGATCACGATCATGCGCCGGTCGCGGACCGTGGCCCGCCAGAGGGAGACCAACTCGTCCAGGTTCTGCGGGAGTTCCATGGGCGGCACGCCGAGCAGGCGCAGGAGTTCGGTGAGGGCGCGGGCCGCGGTGAGCGGGTCCCGGTCGGAGGCGTGCCCGCCGAGGTGCAGGAAGAGGCGGCCGTCCGGGAAGCGGTCCCGCAGCCGGTGCGCGAGATGGACGGCCAGGGCGGTCTTGCCGACGCCGCCCATGCCGTCGATGGCCTCGACGGTGACGACCGCGGCCGATGTGCCGTTTCCTTCGCAGAGGGCGGCGGTGAGGCGGCGCAGTTCGTCGTGGCGGCCGACCCAGGGGATGTCGCGCGGCACATTGTCCGGGACGCCGCGGGGCCGCCCGGCGGGCTGCTGCCTGCCGGTTCCGTGGTGGTCGAGCAGGGCCTTCGCGGGTGTCGCGGAGAGGATGCCCTGGTGGACGCGGCGCAGTCGGCGGCCCGCGTCCAGGCCGATGTCGCGGACCACGCGCTGCCGGGTGCGCTGGAGCAGCCGGGTCGCCTCGGCGGTGCGGCTGCTGCCGTACAGGGCGATGGCCAGGTGCTCGGCGAGCGCCTCGTCGACGGGGTGGTCGTCGGCGAGGGGCAGCAGGACGGGTACGGCCTCGGTGAACTTCCCCGCCCGCATGAGGATGTCGGCGCGCAGCATGGCCGCGGCGAGGCTGCTCTCGGCGACGGTGGCGCGCAGGTGCTCGGCCCAGGAGCCGGTGATCCCGGCCAGGGGTTCGCCGCGCCAGAGGGTGTCGGCGTGGTCGAGCAGGCGCAGGGCGGCGTCGTCGTCCTTGCTGTCCTTGAGGGAGCGGGCCTGGTCGACGCAGCTGGTGTAGCTGCGCAGGTCGACCCGGTCGGGGTCCACGTCCATCACGTACGCGTTGGTGCGGCTGACGACCGCGGGGGCCGCACCTCCCACGATCCGCAGGGCCTTGCGGATCCTGGACACATGGGCGTGCAGGGCCTCCCGCGCCTTGACCGGGGGGTCCTCGTCCCAGATCCGGCGGATCAGGGTGTCCATGCCGACGGTGCGGCTCGCGTCCCAGGCCAGGGCGGCGAAGGCGAGGCGGGTCTTGGTGGAACCGATGTCACCGCGCCGGCCGGCGGCTCGTACCTCGACCGGTCCTGAAAGTCGGATCTCGAATTCCACCAGCGTCCTCCCGCCGGTCCGGCCCTCTCCTGGCCGGGTGTTCGAGAGTGACATGGACCTGTCGTACTGGCCATATCTGCCCCGCTTAAGTCCGAAACTGAACGACGCACGAATGCTTCTGTTCATTTGTCGGCCGGAGTGGGGAGTGACTCTCCAGCGCACCGAAGAAACCGGAGAGACCGAAGAAGCCGAAGAAGCCGAAGAAGCAGCATTCCGCGTGCACAGGCGGCCGACATGATCGGGCGGTCGAGAAGGGGGCCACATTCGTGCCAGTCCCACAATCCGGCGGAGCGGAAGCGCTGTTGTCGGCCATGGTCGCGTGCGGTTCCGACCGGGAATCCGCCGCCTGGCACGCGCTGGACCGAGTCGTACGGGACGCGGCGGCGGCGGACCCGGCGCTGGCCCTGGCTCCGCGCTGGCCGCCACCACAGGGACCGGCCAGCGCGGAGTTACGACAACTCGCCATGGCCCTGGAGGAGTTGGCGGCCCGCGACGCGGCGACGCGGCACGCGCTCGCGGACTGGCTGCGGCAGTACGCACCGGGCCCGCCCCCGACCGCATCACCGGCGCCGCCCGCCGCCGTCTCCGATACCGCCACCACCGTCTCCGACACCGCCACCGCCGCGAACGTCATCAGCGGCTCCGCCGCACTCCACGGCCCGACCGTCCAGGCCCATCACATCCAGGGCGACGTCCACTTCCACCAGCCGCCCGCGCCCGACACCGCCCCCGGCCACCACCGGCTCCCCGTCCCCCGCCAACTGCCGCCCGTACGCACCCGGTTCGTGGACCGCGAGGGCGATCTGCGGGTCCTGGACGGCATGCGGGCGCGACGGGCGGCGCACGCGGCCCCGCTCGTGGTCGTCAGCGGATTCGCCGGGGTCGGCAAGACCAGCCTCGCCTCGCGCTGGCTGCACAGGAACGCGAGCAGCTACCCCGACGGGCATCTCTACGCCGATCTCGGAAGCAGCACAGGCGAGGGTGCGGGGGAAGGCGAGGGGGAGGCGGGCCGCGGCCCTGTCGCCCCCGCCACCGTCCTGGAGGGTTTCCTGTTCGCGCTGGGCGCCCCCTCGGTGCCGTCGAGCGTCGCGGGCCGGGTCTCCCTGTGGCGCACGCTGACGTCGGGCCTGCGCATCGCCGTACTCCTGGACAACGCGTTCACGGCCGCGCAAGTACGTCCGCTGCTGCTCGGCGCGCCGACCGGGCTCACCGTCGTGACCAGCAGGAACGACCTCACGGGGCTGCGGGTCGACGGGGCGTCCGTGCACCGGCTCGCCGCGCTGCCCGCCGACTCCGCGGTCGAGCTCCTGGCGATGGGGGCGGGCGGCGGACGCGTCGAGCGCGACCTTGCGGCCGCCCGCGAAGTGGTCACGCTGTGCGGCCGGTTGCCCCTCGCGGTCTGTCTGGCGTCCGCGCAGCTCGCGGCCCGCCCGCACCGTTCCGTGGCGGCTCTCGCGGAGAGCCTGTCCCAGGGGCAGGGGTCCCTGGACACCCTGCGCGTCGACGGGGAGGCAGTGATGCGTACGGCACTGGACATGTCCTACGGTCTGCTGCCGCCCGACGGCGCGCGGCTCTACCGGCGCCTCGGCCTGCTGCCCACGGACCGCTACGACGCGTACCTGCTGGCCGCCGTCGCGGGCGACGCGGGCGGGGACCCCGGCAAGGGCGGGGACCCCGGCACGGGCGGGGACCCCGGCACGGGCGGCGAAGCGACAGGCACCACGGCCGTCGAGATGTCCGTCGACGCCCTCATGGAGGCGAACCTCCTGGAGGAGACCGGCCCCGGCGTCTACCGCTTCCACGACCTCGTACGCCCCCACGCCCGCCGCGTCGGCGAGGCGGAGGAGAGCCCCGCGCAGCGCGCGCACACACTGCGGCGGTACGTCGACTGGTGCCTGGCCACCGCGGCCGCCGCGGAACGCATCCTCACGCCGAGCCACCCCCTGCCGGGCCACGACCTGCCCGCGCCGGGCGTCGCGCCCACCCCGCTCGAAGGCCCCGACGAGGCGCTGGCCTGGCTGGACGCCCACCGCAACGGCCTGATGGGCGCGCTGCGGCACTGCGCGCGTGCGGGCTGGCACACCTCCTGCTGGCGCCTCGCGGACCTCGCCTGGCCGCTCTTCCTCAGGCTCAGACCCTCCGCGATGTGGATCGAGGCGCACCGCATCGGCCTCGAAGCGGCCCGCAGGAGCGGTTCCCGGCAGGGCGAGGGCCGCATGCTGACCTCCGGCGCGATCGGGCTGCGCGACGCGGGGCGGTACGAGGAGGCGGCCGACTGGTACCGGCAGGCCCTCGAACACGCCACGGCGGACGGCGACGTACGGCAGCAGGCGCAGGCCATCAACGGCCTCGGGCACATCAGTCTGCTCGCGCGGCGGCTCGACGAGGCCCGCGAGCACTTCGAACACGCCCTGCGCCTGCGGGAGTCGATCGGCTACCTGCGCGGCGCCGCGCTGTCCCGCACCCGGCTCGGCGAGACGGCCCTCGCGGGCGGCGCCCTGGGCTCGGCGGCAGGTCATCTGCGGCGCGCGCACGAGGAGTTGACGGCCCTCGGCGAGGAGTACGAAGCGGCCCGTGCGCTCGCCCTCCTCGGCCATGTCCTGGCCGAGGAGGGCGATCACGAGGGCGGCACGGGGCGGTTGCGCGATGCCCGGTCGAGGTTCCGCACGGGCGGCGCACGCTCGGCGCACTGGGAGGGCCGAAGCCTGGAGTGGCTCGGACAGGCCGCCGCGTCGCGGGGCGACACGGACGAGGCCCGCCGCTGCTACGAGGCCGCCCGGGAGCTCTTCCGCCGCCTCAACCCGAGCGACGCGGAACGCGTGGACGAGCGGCTGCGACACCTCTGACGCGGCTGCCCCGCGCCCCGACCGGACAGGGCGCGCCCCGCGCACCGGCCGAACACGGCCCACCCCACACGCCGACCGGACACGACCCGCCCGCCCAGGCACCGACCGACCGCAGCGCCCCCAGCGACCCGCCCGACGCCACCCAGGCGTGCACGGCCGACGCGACGGCGTGCGGGGGCGGGGACGGAGACGGAGGCAGGGGCGGGAACAGGGAAGGGGACAGGGACGGGTCACCGGTCGGCAAGGAGACGGCGGTCCCGTCCCGCGCGGCGACCGCGTAGCCCGCCCCGGCGTCGGGGACGACGGCGACGAGGCAGCCCGGATGCCGCGCGAGCAGCCGGCCCGCACGGCACCGGGCCGCCGCCCGCCGCAGGGGCGTCCGGGCCACCAGGACATCGGCGCACTCTGCGAAGCACGCCCCGGCCGAGGTGTCCGGATCCGCCCACAAGTGGACGTCGTCGCGGACCCCCCGCCACGGGAGGCCCCG
>NZ_JBHYJI010000021.1:58738-85802 GCF_042740435.1 Streptomyces sp. NPDC059002
CCTCCAGGCGTACGACCGCCGGGCCCGGCCCGGTCGCGGCCACCGGGGCGAGGACATCAGCGCACTCCGCGAAGCACGCCCCGGCCGGGGTATCCGGATCCGCCCACAAGTGGACGTCGTCGCGGACCCCCCGCCACGGGAGGCCCCCGGCAGGCGCCACCTCCAGGCGTACGACCGCCGGGCCCGGCCCGGTCGCGGCCACCGGGGCGAGGACGACGGCGTACGCCGCGCGGGCGTCCGGTACCCCGAACCGCACCGCCGACCAGCCCGCCGCCGTCACCCGGCCGCTCCCGTGTCGGTGGGCGCCGCCTCCCACCGCTCCAGGGGCGGCGGCAGGGGCAGGGGCGGTACGACGGGCGGGCGGGCCGGTTCGCCGAGGCCGAGGAGCCGGTAGACGACCGCCCGCATCCGCCGGTGGAACTGGCCGGGCGCCGAGGACAGCAGGGCGGCCACCTCGTCGTACTGACCGGGACGGAACTTCCGTACGGCGTAGTCGAGTTGCTCGGCGAGCGGGTGGGCCGGGGACACCGTGGGCGCAGTCGCGGCGAGGCGTGCCGCGGGGGAGTACGCCGAGATCTCCCTGCGCGGTCCCGGCGTGAGCAGCAGGGCGGCATCCGTGAGGGTGCCGTACGCGGTCAGCGAGCCGTGGTCGCCGATGATCGCGTCGGAGGCGATGAGCACCGCCTGCCAGTCCGCCTCCGGGGGCACGAGCGCGATGCCGCGTCCCCGGCAGCCCGCGAGCCAGCCGCGCACCTGCCATGCCCCGTGTCCGGCGAAGACGTTCGGGTGCAGGAGGAGTGCCACCCGGTGGTCGCCGCCGGGCAGTTGGTGCAGGAGCTGCGGCAGCAGGGCGTCGATGCGCCCGAACGTGGACGTCGGCCCCCAGGTGGAGGTGACGGTCACGAGCCGCTGCCCCGGCGCGACGCCCAGCGCCCTGCGGTACCGCTCGCGCCGTGGCATGCCCGCCATGATCCGGTCGACGCAGGGGTCGCCGACCACATGGGCGAAGGGCAGCGCCTCGGGGCAGGACCTGGCGAGTTCGACCAGGTCGCGTTCGTGCGCGTAGGTGATGGCGGCGGGCCCCACCCGGCCGTCGTGGAGCAGATGCTGGCGGCTGAGCATCCCGGGCGCCCTGGGCTCGCCGGGGGCCAACAGGCCGGTGTCGGTGAGGAGTTTGATGTGGCTCGCGCCGTGCGAGACGCGGACGACCGGGGTGCGCAGTTCGTGCACCCCGCGGGAGCCCGCGGCGAGCGCCAGGTCGAACTCGGAGTGCAGCGCCTCCTCCCAGGGCACGGTGGTGATGCCGAGGTCGTGCAGATACTGCGGGACACCGCTGCCGAAGGCGTGCGGTGCGGCGGTGAAGACCAGCTGGACGCGGAGGTCGGCCTCCAGGAGCCCGAAGACCTCACGCAGGCGCTGGGCGAACGTCACGGTGTGCACGACCACCAGGACCCGTTTGCAGTCCTGTACGGTCAGCCACCGGCCCTGTTCGATCAGCGCTGTTCTCGTGGTGATGACAGACACAGCGTTCCCCCATCCTCTGTCGGCTGCGATCGGCAGTCGGCAGAGGGGGTTCCCGCGGCGTACGGCACTTTCCTTGCAGCCGCCTTGCAACTTCCTTGCCGGGCAGCGCCTTTGTGAGGGGCCGCCGGGTTCAGGCCCGGCGCCCCGCGAGGTCCTCCGCGGCGATCCGGTCGAGCGCGGCGGCCGCCTCCGTGCCCTCCTCGGCGCCGAACACATGCACCACGAGGCCCGTCTCGCCGGGTGCGGCCGGTACGTGGAGGGTCTCGAAGTCGAGGGTGAGGAGCCCGGTCCGCGGATGCCAGAGCCGCTTGCGGCCCGCGGCGCACATCACGACCTCGCCACTGTCCCAGATGGCACGGAACTCGGCGCTGCGGTCGGTCAGTTCGGCGATCAGGCCGGCGAGCTGCCGGTCGTCGGGGTAGCGGCCCGCGGAGACGCGCAGCTGGCCGACGGTCTCGGCCGCGCGGTCCGTCCAGTCGGGGTGGGTGTCCTTGGACGCGGGGTCGAGGAAGAGGAACCGGGCGTTGTTGCGGTCGCGCCGTGCCGGGTCGCCGAGGCCGCCGAGGAGTTCGGCGCCGAGGCTGTTCCAGGCGACCACGTCGAGCCGGTGGTCCGTCGCGAAGGCGGGGAAGCCGTCGGCGACGCTGTCCAGGATGCGCCGCAGCAGCGGGCTGACGCGGGGCGTCGGGGCGGGGCCGCGGTCGGTGGCGGTCAGCGTGGCGAGGTGCCTGCGCTCCGCCGTGTCGAGGCCGAGGGCGCGGGCGAGCGCGTCGAGCACGTCGGGGGACGGCTGGGTGGCGCGGCCCTGTTCGAGGCGTACGTAGTAGTCGACACTGATCCCGGCGAGCTGGGCGAGTTCCTCGCGGCGCAGGCCGCGCACTCTTCGGCGGGGGCCGCCCGGGAGCCCGACGCTCTCCGGTGCGACGCGGCCCCTGCGGGCCCGCAGGAAGTCACCGATGTCGTTCGTGCGCCGTGTGTGCTCCACCCCGTTCATGCGATCAAGTATGGGTGGGACTCGCGATACCAGGAACGGCTTTCCTCCGAACCGGCTTCCTCTGTACGAGAGAGTGCTGGCTGCCGTGCCGCTTCCGGGAGAACCTGACGGCATGAAGATCCTCGTCGTCAGTGCCCACCCGGAACCCCAGTCGCTCAACGCATCGCTCACCCGCTTCGCCGTCGACCACCTGCGTGCGGCGGGCCACGAGGTGCGGGAGTCCGATCTGTACGCGATGAAGTGGAAGGCGACGGTCGACGCCGACGACTTCCCCGGCGGCGACGACTTCCCCGGCGGCGACGACAGGCTGCATGTGATGGCGGCGTCCGAGCGGGCCACGCTCGACGACCGGCTGACCGCCGACGTCGCGGCGGAGCAGGAGAAGGTGCGCTGGTCGGACGCGGTGGTGCTGCAGTTCCCGCTGTGGTGGTTCTCGACGCCCGCGATCCTCAAGGGCTGGATCGACCGGGTGTTCACGGCCGGGTTCGCCTACGGCCCGAAGGTCCCGCCGCCCTACAGCGAGGGCCCGCTCGCCGGGCGGCGCGCGCTGGTGTCGGTGACGGCGGGCGCCCGGGCGACGGCGTTCTCCGACCGGGGCATACACGGAGCGCTCGCCGATGTGCTGCACCCGCTGCAGCACGGCCTGTTCTGGTTCACCGGCATGGCGCCGCTCGAACCGTTCGCGGTGTACGGCTCGAACGACCTGCCCGAGGAGACCTTCGAGGCGGCGAAGCAGGCGTACGCGGCGCGGCTCGACGGCCTCTTCACGGACGAGCCCGTCCCCTTCCGCACGCTCGTCGGCGGCGACTACGACCACGACATGCGGCTGCTCCCGGGGGTGGAGGAGCCGGGCCTGCGCGGGCTCGACCTGCATGTGCGCCCGCGCGACTGACTGATGCCGCACAGAAGGACTGACGTCACGCGGAAAGGGGGCGTCCCAGGCCACCGCGGCCTGGGACGCCCCCTTCGTATGCCGGTGCCGGGACGGGCCCGGACCCGGGTCAGGAGACGGTGCCGTTCCTCCTTCGCCTCACCACCGCCACGAGCCAGGCGCCCACACCGACGAGGACGATGGCCGCGCCGCCCGCGAGGAGCGTCCGGGTGCGGCCCCGGTCACCCGTCTCCGGCAGCACCGGCGGCGGCTTGATCGGGTCGACGACCTCGGGCGGCACGGGTCCGCCCGTGCAGTCGGGGTCGGTCGATCCCGCCGGGCAGTTGCCGCCGGAGCCGTCGGGCGTGATGACACGGTTGGCGACCTTGCCGTCGCCCGAGCCCTTGGGCTTGACGGTCACGGAGTACGTGATCGTCGCGCGCTGTCCCGGAGTGAGGTCCCCGGTCCAGCTCAGCGTCGGCGACGAGAAGTCCACCGATCCCGTGGAGCCCGCCCCGTCGCCGTTGTAGCGCGCGTCGTCGAGGACACCGCTCAGGTCGTCGCTGAACGTCGCGCCCGGGTAGGGGGCGGATCCCGTGTTGGTGACGCTCACGGTGTAGGTGATCGTGTCACCGGGCCTGACCTTGTCCCCGGCGTCGCTCTGCTTGCGCACGGTGAGCTGCTTGACGGGGCTCGGTCCCGTCGAGCAGTCCGGGTCGATGGGACCGCGTGCCGCCCGGGTGGGCATCGGCAGCGGGCAGTTGGTGCCGGGAGTGGTCGAGGTGACGGAGTTGGTGAGCTGCTTGTCTCCCTTGACCGGGTTGTCGACGGTGACGGAGTAGGTCACCGTGACGGTCCCGCCGGCCGGTACGTCGCCGGTCCAGGTCACCTCGGGCCGTGCGTAGCCGACGTCACCGGATGTGGCCGCGGCGTTGTCGTTGTAGGCGGCGTCGTCGAGCACTCCGCTCAGGTCGTCGGAGAACGTGGCGCCCTTGTAGGTGCTCGTCCCCTCGTTGATGACCTTGACGGTGTACGTGACCCGGCCGCCCGCGGTGGCCGCGCCGCTGGGGTCGGCGGTCTTGACGAAGCGGATGACGGGGATGCCGCCCTCTTCGCCGCCGCCGCTGGTGCAGTCGGGGTCCTTCGAGCCCGCCGGGCAGTTGGATCCCGGGACGTCCGAAGTGACCGTGTTCTTCAGGGCCTTGTTGCCCTTGGGCGGGGCGTCGACGGTCACCGAGTACGTCACCGTCACCGTCTGCCCGGAGGCGAGGTCACCGGTCCAGGTCAGCTTGGGCTCCGCGTACGCGACCGTGCCGTGCGCCTTGCCCCCCGACAGCGCTGCCGCGTCCTCGTTGTACGTCGCGTCGTCCACGACGTCCGACAGGTCGTCCGTGAACTTGACGTCCGGGTAGCCGGCCTTGCCGTCGTTCTCGACGGTGACGGTGTAGGTCACCTTCTGCCCCGGGGTGGGGTTCTTGGGCGCCATCACCTTCTTGTAGACCAGGTTGGGCAGTCCGCCCTCGCCCTGGCCGGTGAAGCAGTCCGGATCCAAGGAACCCTCGGGGCAGTTGGATCCCGGGACGTCCGACGTGACCGTGTTCTTCAGGCTCTTGTTGCCCTTGGGCGGGTCGTCGACCGTGACCGAGTACGTCAGCGTCACGGTCTTCCCCGCGTCCACGTCGCCGCTCCAGGTCAGCTCGGGCTCGGTGTACTTCACCGTCCCGTAGTCGCTGCCGTCCAGGACCGCCTTCTCGTCCTGGTTGTAGGTGGCGTCGTCGATGACGTCGGAGAGATTGTCGGTGAACTTGACCCCGGGGTAGGGGGCGTTGCCGTCGTTCTCCATGGTCACCGTGTAGGAGACCTTCTGGCCCGGAAGCGGGTTCTTCGGAGACATCACCTTCTTGAACTTCAGGTTCGGCAGGCCGCCGCCGTCCTCGCCGCCACTGCCGCAGTCGGGGTCGGTCGACCCCTCGGGGCAGTTGGAGCCGGGAACATCCGACGTGACCGTGTTCTTGAGCTTCTTGTTGCCCTTCGGCGGCGAGTCGACGGTCACCGAGTACGTCACCGTCACCTTCTGCCCCTTGGCCAGGTCACCGGTCCACTTCAGATGGGGCTTGGCGTAGGACACCGTCCCGTAATCGCTGCCTCCGGAGACCGCCTTCTCGTCCCCGTTGTACGTCGCGTCGTCCACGACGTCCGACAGATCATCCGTGAACTCCACACCCGGATAGGCGCCTTCGCCGTCGTTCTCCACGGTCACCGTGTAGGAGACCTTCTGCCCCGGAAGCGGACTCTTCGGAGACATCACCTTCTTGTACGTCAGGTTCGGCAGGCCGCCGTCCTGGTCGCCGCCACTGCCGCAGGTCGGGTCCTTGGATCCGGGCGGGCAGTTGGAGCCGGGGACGTCCGACGTGACCGTGTTCTTCAGGATCTTGTTGCCCTTGGGCGGATCGTCGACGGTCACCGAGTAGGTCACCGTCACCTTCTGCCCGGCCGCGAGATCGCCGGTCCAGGTCAGCTTCGGCTTCGTGTAGGCCACGGTGCCGTAGTCGCTCCCTCCGGAGACGGCCTTCTCGTCCCCGTTGTACGTCGCGTCGTCCACGACGTCCGACAGATCATCCGTGAACTTCACACCCGGATAGGCGCCTTCGCCGTCGTTCTCCACGGTCACCGTGTAGGAGACCTTCTGCCCCGGAAGCGGACTCTTCGGAGACATCACCTTCTTGAAGACGAGGTTCGGCAGACCACCGTCATCCTTGCCGCCGCTGCCGCAGTCGGGATCGGTCGACCCCTCCGGGCAGTTGGAGCCCGGCACGTCCGACGTGACCGTGTTCTTCAGGACCTTGTTGCCCTTGGGCGGATCGTCGACGGTCACCGAGTAGGTCACCGTCACCTTCTGCCCCTTGGCCAGGTCACCGGACCACTTGAGATCGGGCTTGGCGTAGGACACCGTCCCGTAATCGCTGCCTCCGGAGACCGCCTTCTCGTCCCCGTTGTACGTCGCGTCATCCACGACGTCCGACAGATCATCCGTGAACTCCACACCCGGATAGGCGGCCTCGCCGTCGTTCTCCACGGTCACCGTGTACGAGACCTTCTGCCCCGGAAGCGGACTCTTCGGAGACATCACCTTCTTGAACTTCAGGCTCGGGATGCCGCCGTCGTCGCCGCCGCCCGTCGAGCACTTCGGGTCCGTGGAACCGGCCGGGCAGTTGGTGCCCGGCACATCGGAGGTGACGGTGTTCTTGAGCTTCTTGTTGCCCTTCGGCGGCGAGTCGACCTTCACCTTGTACGTGATGGTCGCGGTCTTGTCGGCCGGGACGTCGCCGCTCCAGCGGAGCTTCGGCGCGGTGTAGGCGGCCGTGCCGATGTCCGCGGACTGGCTGTTCGCCACGTACGTCGCGTCGTCCACGACGTCCGTCAGGTCGTCCTCGAACGTGGCGTCCTCGTACGTCACCGAGCCGGTGTTCGCCACCTTCACCGTGTAGGTGATCTCCTGGCCCGGCAGGGGCTTGGTGGTGGAGACGGACTTGGTGATCCGCAGGCTCTTGGTGTCCAGCTCGTTCTCGGTCTCGTGGGTGCAGGGGCCCTTCTTGTCGGGGCAGGCGGTGTCCGTCATGTCGGCGGGCGCCGTCGCCTGGGCGGTGTTCTTGACCGGGCTGACGCCCGGGTCGGCCTTGAGCGTGCCCGTGATGGTGATCACCGCGGACTTGCCTGCCGGGATCCTCGCCACCGTCGTACTGACCGAGTTGCCGGTGCCGGAACCACAGGTCGTGGTGCCGTCGACCGTGCAGCTCCAGGTGACGTCCGTGAAGTTGGCCGGGACCGTGTCTCGCACCTTCACGTCGAGGGCGTCCGACGGCCCCTTGTTCGTGGTGGTCACCGTGTAGGTGACCTTCTGGCCGACCGTGAGCGGGTTGGGCTTCGCGGTCTTCTTGATCTCCAGCGCGATCTGCCGTGTACCGACGGTCAGTCGGTTGGTGTCCTTGTTGTTGGCCTTCCACTCGTCGGGCTCGTTGGACGTGGTGCTGGTGGTCGCCGTGCCCGTGGCCGTCGTGCCGGGGACGGCGTCCGCGGGCACCTTGAGCTTGAAGGTGTGGGTCTTGGTCTGCCCCACGGCCAGATCACCGACGGTGCAGGTGATGGGCCCTGCGGCGCCGCCCGTGCAACCGGTCGGCAGGGACGAGGTGTCGACCGTCGTCCCCGGCGGGATCTCGTAGACGGTCTTGACGCCCTTGGCGGCGTTCGGCCCGTCGTTGGTCGTGGTCAGGGTGACGTCGCCGCTGCTGCCCGGCGCGATGGTCAGGTCGTTGACGTCGACCTTGATGTCGACCGTCTCGCCGATGTTGGTCGTCGTCGTGTTGGTCTTCCGCTCGGTGGTGTCCGAGCCGTCCGGGGTCTCCTTCCAGCCCGCGGTGGCCTGGTTGATGACCTTGCTGCCGCCGGCCGTCCTGGCGATCTTGACCTTGTACGTCATCTTCCAGGTCTCGCCGGGAGCGACCTTCCTCGGGCTGCTGCCCGAGCCGATCGGCGCCGTGACGCGCTTGTTGGCGCTGTCGTAGCCGCTGGCGTCGGAGACCGCGGTCGTGGTGCCGTCCGGCTTGGTGACCTGGATGGATCCGGGGACGAAGTCGGAGTTGGCGGGGATGGGGTCGCGCAGGAAGGCGTCGAACGCGTCGTCGCCGCCCTCGTTCTTGGCCTCGACGGTGTACGTCAGGACGTCCGTCGGCTGCGAGGGGTCCCGGTCGGGGCTCCTGGTCACGGACTTCTTGGTGGTCAGACAGCCCGGCGTACCGAACCGGATGCCGTCGAGGAAGTTGCCGATGCTGGCGCCGCCCGTCCCCCTGATCGACGCGAAGGCGAAGCGGGTGATGCGCTGGCCCGCGGGGATCGTGTAGGTGCCGCGGTACTCCTGCCAGGCGCCGGTGCCGGTGGTGATGTCGGGGGACGACGCGCCGGTCGGGGTCTGCGCGATGAGCGTGCCGTCGGACGGACCGATCTTCACCTGCATCGTGTCGTTGCCCTGACGTCCCCGGTGGAAGATCCGCCAGTTCATCTTCAGGCCCGGGGTGGTGCTCAAGTCCTGGTAGAGCGTGGAGACTTGGTTGGCGTTGAGCTCGGCCCACTGCTGGCCGTCCGCCGCCGTGATGCTGCCGCCGGGAGTGCCGCCCGAGGTGGCGGGACCCCGCCAGATCTCGATCTTGTTGTCGGTGGCCGTGGTGCGCCAGCCGGGCACGTTCGGTGCGGGCTGCCCCGCATCGCCGTAGAACTGCACGGTGGAGGTGTTCACCGGTGACTCGAAACTGCCGTTGGTCAGCTCGGCGATCTTCGGGCACTCACTGGCGGGCCCGACGTTCAGGGTGACCGAAGAGCCCGTGACCGCGTCGGTCAGCTCGTCGGAGGTGGCCGTGGACGCGGTGTTGGTGATCTGCCCCTGCTTGGTGGTCTTGGCGACCAGGTTGAACGTCTTGGTCTCGTTCTTCTTCAGGTCCCCCGCGCTCCACACGCCGGTGGAGGAGTCGTACTTGCCGCCCGAGTCGTCCGACACGTACGTCAGACCGTTCGGCAGCTTGTCCGTGACCTTCACCCCGGTCGTGTCGTCCGGGCCCGTGTTCTTCACGGAAATGGTGAACAGGACCTCGTCGCCCAGGCGGGGCGTCGTGGTGTCCACGGTCTTGGAGATCTCCAGGTTGGCGGCCTTGGTCACCGTCATCGTGTAGTCCTCGACCTCACCGGAGTCGGCCCAGCCGGACGCCTTCTGGGTCGCGGTCGCGTCGTACCCGATGCGGATACGGGCCGGATGGGTCCCCGACTTCACGTCGGTGGGGACCGTCCAGGTCAGCCGCGCGGTGGAGGCCCCGGCGGCCGGGGCGGCGTCCGCGCGCTCGCCGTCGTCCAGGGTGCCGTTGCCGTTCCAGTCCACCCAGCCGGAGAGCGTCGAGGCCGAGGGCGAGGTGAGCGCGACGTCGACCGCGTACGACGATCCGGCCTTGTTCGCCGCGACGGCGGGCCAGGAGGCGATGCCGTCCGCGTCGTCGTCCGCCTTGATCCCCGGGGTGGTGATCACCGTGTCCGGGCTGTCGCCGGTGGACAGGGCGCCCAGCTTCAGGTCGGAGAGGGTGTGCGAAGCGGCGGGCAGATCGGCCGAGTTGGAGAAGTCCTCGTCGACGGTGGCCAGGAAGCGGACGCCGTCACCGGTCGTGCTGCCCGCGTTGTTCCGGGTGTCCACGGCCAGCGTCACGCTGCTGACGGTGCCGCTGACACCGACCGTGCCACAGCCGGAGGTGACCGTGGTCGACGTGGTGGCCGCGGTGCAACTGGCGTTCGCCGAGCTGTACGAGTTGGAGACCTGGGTGTCCGAGACCGTCCAGTCGGTGAAGCCCGCGAGCTTGCTCAGCGTGGGCGACGCGGAGGCGGGAGCGCTGTCCGTGAGCCGCAGCCGCATGTTGCCGCCGGGCTGCGCGCCCATGCCCGCGATGTGCAGCCGGGGGTTGCGCACCGGACGGCTGAAGGTGAACGTAACCGAGCCGCGCTCGGTGTAACTGGTGCTCCCGCCGGTCGGCCACAGGATCCCGACGGACGCGGAGCCCGCGAGGCCGGACGGCGCCGTGACCGTACCGCCGTCGAGGGCGTTGGAGGAGGCGTTCTGCATGGCGCCGGTCGTGGTGATGGCGACCGTGGTGCCGCTGGGCAGGGAGCCGGTGCCGCCGGTGCCGGACACCGTGTAGCTGCCCGCCTTCTGGGCGCGGGTGCCGCCGCGGAACGGCGTGCCGTCGTCGAGGGGAAGCTCCTCGGGCTCGGGCTTCTCGCGGTCGCCGGACTTCTTCTCCGACTTCTGCTTCTCGGCGCCGGATTCCTTGTCTGCGGCGGACCTCTTGCCGGTACCGGAGTCCTTGTCGGCGCCGGACTCCTTGGCGGCGCCGGACGCGGCCTTGTCCTTGCGCTTAGGGCTGCCCTCCGCAGCCGCCTCCCCCGCACCCGCGGCCTCACGACCGCCCGAAGTCTCCGCGTGAGCCTGCTCCCCGGCCTTCCGGGCGAGCTCTTCGCCGTCCTTCAGCTGCCGCTCCGCGGCGTCCACGGCGTCGCGTACGGCATCGTCGTCGGCCGGTGCCGACGACGATTCCCGGCCCGAGCCGGGGCCCGGCGTGCCCGCGGGTTCCGGGCTCGCCGACGCGCTCACGGACGGTCCCGATTCCACCGCCGCCCAGGCCACGTCGAGCCCGGTCAGCTGGCTCGTCATGACCGCGAGGACCAGGCCCGTGCGCAGTAGGCGCCGCACGCCCCGTCTGCACCGACCACCGGTATCCGGTCTCCGGACGAACGTCCGTGTCACTTCCATGTCCCTCAACCTCACGCCATTTTTGAATGACCGACTCGTTAAGGCACATTTGATGAAAAGTACGACGAAATACCTGACGGCGCTCCCGAACTGTCACACGACCAGCCGTATCTGACCACCCGTCAGACCCCTTGTGTGGGCGCCCAGTTAGGCCGCACAGTCGCAAATTGGGGCCGAACGGCCCCAGCGGCGGAGTCCGACACGGACCGCAGAAAACCGCCCCCGCCGCCGGGACGGGCGACGAGGGCGTACGAGATCAAAACGATGGGACGGCCGTCGGGGGCGAACGCTTCAGACGGCTCTCAGGCCGGGGCGGGCTCAGCCGTCCGAGTCACCGGAGGTCGAACTGCTCCCACGGCTGCTCCCCTTGGAGGCCTTGCCGACCAACTCCGCCGCGACGAGCGTGACTTTCGCGGCGCCGCGCACCCAGCGCGGCCCGCCCCGCGCGGCCCAGACGACCGCGCCGAGGCCGACCGCCGCCACCAGTACCAGCATGCTGAGCAGCAGGATCATCATCGGCCTCCCCTTCGTTTCCGTAAGAGAGGCGATTTTCTCAGAGGCGGTTCCGCGCCGGGAATTCAGCGGTGGCCGCGCACCGGGAACCCGTGCCCGCGGACCGCGAGCACGACCAGCAGGACCGGGATCAGGAGCAGCAGGATCGTCCAGGGGAAGGACGACGAGCCGACGAGCCCGAGGAGGATGCCGCCGAAGACGCCGCCGCCCGCCATGGCCACGTTCCACAGGGTGACGAGCATGGCCTGGACGGCGTCGCCCGCGTCGCCGCCCGCGTCACCCGCGGCGGTCTGCAGGAGGGTGGGGGCGCCGCCCCAGCCGAGACCCCACAGCGTCACGGCGACGTACACGAGCACCGGGCTCTCGGAGAACACCGCGAGGACGGCCGCCGCCACCCCCACGAGGAGCACGCTGGCCAGCGTCAGCGCGCGCAGCCTGCGATGGATCAGGGAGCCGACGATCCAGATGCTGACCAGGGACGCGGCGCCGAAGACCAGCAGGACGAGGTCGGTGGAGCCGCCCATGCCGAGCTCGTCGAGGAAGGTCGCGATGTACGTGTAGAGGACGGTGTGCGCGAGGACGAAGACGAGGGTGACGAAGAGGACGGGCGTCACACCGGGCACGCGCAGGGTGCGCAGCATCGGCGTCTGCGCACCGCGCGGCTGCCCCGGCTGATCCGGGACGAGCGCGGCGATCCAGGCGAGGAGCCCCACCGTGAGCCCCGTCATGACGAGGAAGGCCACCTGCCAGCTGAGCACCTTGCCGAGGAACGTCCCCGCGGGCACGCCGAGCGAGAGGGCGACCGGGATGCCCGCCATGGCGATGGCGATCGCCTTGCCCTGGAGGTGGGCGGGCGCCAGGCGGCGGGCGTACCCGGCGAGCAGCGCCCAGGCGAGACCGGCGGCGACACCGGCGACGAACCGGGCCGCCATGGTGAGGGTGTAGTCACCGGACACCGCGGTGACCGTGTTGGCGGCGGCGAACCCGGCCATCGCGACGAGGAGCAGCCGCTTGCGCCGCCAGGCCGCGGTGACGGCCGTCAGGGGTATCGCGGTGAGCGCGGTGCCGATGGCGTAGATCGTGACGGTCTGCCCGGTGGCGGACTCGCTGACCCCCAGATCGGCACTCATGGCGGGCAGCAGCCCCGCGGGCAGGGTCTCGGTGAGGCTGGTGATGAAGACGGCGGTGGCGAGGGCGAGAAGGGGAAGCAGGGGCAGCTTCCGCGGCGGCCCGGCGTTCCCGGCCGGGGCCGCGACCGCGGCGGTGCGCGTGTCGGTACGCATGGGGTTCAGATCCTTTTCGTACGAGCAGGAGCAGGAGCGGGAGCGGGAGAAGTACGCGAGTGGTCCACAGCCAGTTGCAGGGCAGCACGGGCGGCATCGCTGTCGGAGCCGCGACAACGGACCAGCCGGGCAAGGGAGTTGACGGCCGGATCGGCGGACGAGCCGGTGAGGACCACGGAGCCGCCCTCCCGCAGCAGCGGCAGCAGACACGGCGGCGCGGCCGGAGGAAGACCGTTCTCGGCGTGTACGAAGAGGTGGTCGATGCCGCCGAGGCGCGCGGCGACGGCGGGCCCGAGGGCGGCGACGGCCACGGGGTCGGCCGTCTCGCAGCCGACGACATGGGCGGCGGAGCCGACCTCGGCGGCGGCCCCGGCGAGATCGGCCGATGCGCCGCCGGTCACCAGGACCTCCGCGCCGCCCTCGACGAGCAGCTTCGCGACGGCAAGACCGAGCCCGCCCGCGCCCCCGACGACCACGGCCTTCCGGCCCGCGTACTTGGGCATGCCGTCCCCCTTCCCGGATCCTCACGGAGACCCCTGCCGGGATCCCTGCTGACGGGAACGACTCTGCGCGGCCCCGCTTCGGGACCGCTGACGGTCGGCTGACGGTCGCCGGGACCACCCCGCAGGGACGGTGTGTACGGTGATCCACATGCGGTTCGGGGTGCTCGGTCCACTGACGGTGTGGGACGGCGAGGGGGAGCCGGTGAGGGTTCCCGAGGCGAAGGTCAGGGCGCTGCTCGCCGATCTTCTGGTGCACGAAGGGCGGCCGGTCTCCGCCGACCGGCTCATCGACGACCTCTGGGGCGACGAACCCCCCGGCAACCCCGCCAACGCGCTCCAGTCCAAGGTCTCCCAGCTGCGCCGGGCCATCGGCCGCGACCGCGTCGTGCATCAGGCACCCGGGTACCGGCTGCGCATCGACGCGGCGGCCGGGGACGAGGTGGACGCGGTCCGCTTCCGCGAACTGGTGGCGGGGGCGCGCGGCGAGAGCGACCCGCGGGTGCGGGCCGAACTCCTCACCTCGGCACTCGAGTTGTGGCGGGGGCCCGCGTACGCCGACCTCGCCGACGAGGAGTTCGTGCGCGCGGCGGTCGAGCGGCTGGCCGAGCAGCGGCTCTCCGTGCTGGAAGAGCAGGCCGAGGCGCGGCTCGCCGCCGGGGACCACACCTTGCTCGTCGGGGAACTCGCGGATCTCGTGGACCGGTATCCGCTGCGGGAGCGGTTGCGGGCGGTGCACCTGCGTGCGCTCTATCTGGCGGGGCGCCAGAGCGAGGCGCTCGCCTCCTACGCGGCGCTTCGGACCCAACTCTCCGAGGAGTTGGGGCTGGATCCCGGCCCCGAGCTGGCGGCGCTCCACGAGGCGATCCTTCGACAGGACGCCTCTCTGACCCCGCAACCACGAACCCCGCGGCCACCGTCCTCACCGGCTCCGTCGGCGCGGCCCCGTACGAACCTGCCCACCCACCTCACCCCCCTCATCGGACGCGAGTCCTCCGTGGCCGAGGTGGGCCAACTCCTTGCCTCCGGGCGCCTGGTGACCCTCACCGGCCCTGGCGGCGTCGGCAAGACCCGCCTCGCCCTGGAAGCCGCGTCCCGCGAAACGGCTCCGCACCGGAACCCCCCGCCCCCACCCGCGACCGAGGCCCCCGTCCTCGACCCCCTGCACCGTGGGCTGTGCCCACCCTTCCCCAAGCTCTCGGCTTCGCTCGAGCAGGGGAGACCCCACTCGCCCAGCGGCACGATTGCCCACAGCGGCGGAGCCTTCGGCGACACCGGGGTGGGTGGGGGAGGCGGGGGCACACCCGCACCCACGAGCACGCCCGCACCCGCACCTGCGGGAGAAGGGAGCGGGGGAGGCAACGGCACGCCCGCACCCACGCCCGAACCCGCAGGAGACGGGCACGGAGGAGGCGAGACCACACCCGCACCCGCCCCCGAAGCAGCGGCACCCCCGCCCGCCCGCAGCCGCAAGCGCGCCGGAGGGGACGTGGGGGTATGTGCGAACGGAGCACCTTGGCCCACCGTGACGGTGAGCACTGACCGAGGCACAAGCCACGGGATGGCGAGTACGCACATACCCCCGCGGCCCCGCCCCACAGCCGAACCCGTAGGCGTGTGGCTGGTGGAACTCGCCGGGCAGGCCCCTGGCACGGGGGTGGACGAGCTCGCGCAGGCGGTCGGCAGCGTCCTGGGACTGCGCGACGACGCCCCCTCCGGACTGCCCGGCGCAAGCCCCACCCCCGGCACCACCCCCGTGGACCGCCTCGCCACCGCTCTCCGCGACCGCCCCACCCTCCTCGTCCTGGACAACTGCGAACAGGTCGTCGCCCCCGCCGCCACCCTCGCCGCGGCCCTGCTCCGCACCGCCCCGACCCTCCGCATCCTCGCCACCAGCCAGGAACCTCTGGGCCTCACGGGCGAGTCCGTCTTCCTGGTGGAGCCCCTGCACCCCACCGACGCCATCGACCTCTTCGTGGCCCGCGCCACCGCCACGGCCCCCGGCTTCACCCTCACCGAAGCCGACCCCGCGGAGGCCTCCGCAGACGCCTCCGCAGACGCCCAAGCCATAGCCGAGATCTGCCGCCGCCTGGACGGCATCCCGCTGGCCCTGGAACTGGCCGCCACCCGCGTACGCGCCCTGGGCGTAAGGGAGTTGGCGGACCGCCTGGGCGACCGCTTCCGGCTGCTGAGTTCGGGCCAGCGGGGCGCCCCACCCCGCCAGCAGACCCTCCGGGCGATGATCGACTGGAGCTGGGAGCTGCTCAGCGCACCGGAGCGGATCGTGCTGAGGCGCCTCGCGGTGCACAGGGACGGCTGCACGCTGGACGCGGCGGAGGCGGTCTGTTCCGGCGACGGAGTGGCCAGGGACGAGGTGCTCGACCTGGTGACGCGCCTCGTCGACCGTTCCCTGGTCGTGATGACGCCGGGCCCCGCACCGGCCGCCGCCCCGCGCTACCGGCTCCTTGAGTCCGTGGCGGCGTACGCCATGGAGCGCCTGGACGAGATGGAGGACCTCTCGGGCGTACGAGAGCGTCACCTCCGGTACTACCTGGACTTCGCGGAGCGGGCCGAACCCCACCTGCGGGAAGGCGCCCAGCGGACCTGGCTGCGGCGGCTCGACGCCGAGGGAGCGAATCTCCGTGCGGCGCTGGCCGCGGGCCGGGGCACCGCCGAAGGGGTGCGGCTCGGCGCCGCGCTGGCCTGGTGGTGGCTGCTCCGGGGACGGCTCACCGAGGCCCGGCGGGAGCTTTCCGCGCTGCTCGACCGCGGCGAACTCTCCTTTCTCCGCAATGCGTTCACGTTGCTGACGGGTGGGAGCGTGGACGTCGGCGGGTCCGATGCGGCCGATCGCGGGGCGCGGAACCTCTGGCTGTGCGCCTACGCCCTGTTCGGCTCCGGCTCCCCCACCCCCAGCGAGGAGCTCAACACCCAGGCCCTCGCCCGCGCCGAGGCGACCGGCGACCGCTGGAGCACCGCGGCCGCGCTCGCGCTGCGCGCCATGCACGCGCTGATGCGGGGCGACCTGGACACGATCGAACGGGACGGGCTGCGCGGCGCGGAGCTGTTCCGTGAACTGGGGGACGGCTGGGGCGAGTTGCAGACGGTCACGCCGCTCGCCGTGCTCGCCGAGATCAGGGGGGATTACGAGGGGGCGGCGCGACGGCAGAACGAGGGGCTGCGGATCGCGCGCGAGCTGGGGCTCGCGGCGGAGGTGTCGGCACGGCTCTCCGGGCTCGGACGGCTCGCGCTGCTGACCCGCGACTACGCGAGGGGCCGTGAACTGCACGAGCAGGCACGGGAGTTGGCGGCGGAGCAGGGGTACCGCTACGGGGAGATCCACGCGGAGATGGGGCTCGCGCTGGGGGCGCGGCGCTGCGGGGATCTGGCGGCGGCGGAGTCGTACCTGATGGGCATCAGGGCACGGCACGCGGACGCGTCGTCGCCGGCGGGCGATCATCTGCACCACGCGGAGATGGGCTTCATCGCGGAGTTGCGGGGCGACGGCGCGCGGGCGGAGGCGGAGCACCGCCTCGGCCTGGAGACGGCGCGCGGCCTCGCGGAGCCGCGCGCGCTCGCGCTGTCCCTGGAGGGCCTCGCGGGCGCGGCGGTCCTCACGGGCGGGGCGGAGCGGGCGGCCCTGCTCCTGGGCGCGGCGGACGCGGCCCGCCGCGGGGTGGGGGCCCCGCTGCCGCCCGCCGAACGCGGCGACGTGGACCGCATCACGGACGCGACGAAGGCCGCCTTGGGAGAGGCGGCCTTCGCGGAGACGTTCACCCGGGGCGCGGGCCTGCCCCTCGATGAGCTGCCCCTTCAGCTGCCCCTTTAGGGGAGGCACCCGGCAAGGGCCCGCCCTCCGGGGCAAGCCCCCCAGGAGTCCCAGGTCCTACTTGGCAGATCCCACCGCGGCCTCCGCATCCACGATGCCGAGGCCCAGCTTCGCCAGCTTGTCGGGGTTCTTCGCGCTGCCCCGCACCGCGGCCATGATCTGGTCCGGGTTGCGCCCCTGCTGATGCAGCAGTGCCGCGACGGCGGAGACGTAGGGCGCGGCCATGGAGGTGCCCGACAGATCCCCGTATCCGGAGTCGTTCTTCAGGGTCTCCTTGGTCTTGTACGTGGGAAGGGTGGAAAGAATGTCGACGCCGGGCGCCGAAACGGCCTGTTCCGCACCGAAGTTGGAGAAGCTCGCGGGCTTGCCGTTCTGATCGCTCGCACCGACGACGAGGACGGGGGTCTCCACCTTGTACGGCTGGAGGGCGGTCCCGTCGTTGCCCGCGGCGGCGACGACGACGGCGCCCTTGTCGTGGGCGGTCTGGATGGCCTGGTTGAGGACGCCGCCCTTCAGGAGCCGTGCCATGAGCCCGGATTCGCCGAGGGAGAGGTTGATGACGTCCGCGCCGTGCTGGGCGGCCCAGACGATGCCCTTGGTGATGTTCGCGTCGCTGCCGCTGCCGTTCGCGCCGAGGACCCGTACGGGCATGATCTTCGCGCCGGGTGCGCCACCGGCGATGCCGACGCCGTTGTCGGTGTGGGCGGCGGCGATGCCGGAGACATGGGTGCCGTGGCCGTTCATGTCCTTGGGGTCGTCGTCGTTGTCGACGAAGTCGTGCCCGGCGACGAGGCGCCCCTCCAGGTCGGGGTGGTCCAGGTCGGCGCCGGTGTCGACGACGGCGATGACGGTGCCGTCGCCCTTGGCCTTGTCCCAGGCGTCGGGGAGTTTCAGGGCGTCGAGGGCCCATTGTTTGTCGCGCATCGGGTCGGGCTTGCTGTCGTTGTCGTCGCCGCACGCGGTGGCGAGTCCGGTGACGGCGGTGAGACAGAGCGCCGCGGCGAGCAGCCGCCGCCCTCGCCCCCCTCGTCCATATGTCATGAATGTCCACCCTCCTGTGTCTCCCCCGACCCTCGGGTCACTCCGGCGGCGCGCGCCACAGAGAGGGGGCCGGACGGGTGAGGCTCGACGGAAGGGCCCGCGGTTAGGGTTCGTACAGGAATTCGGAATTCTTCTGATGGGGGACCCGCACATGGCACTGTTCGGAAACGCGCACACCGTCGACCCGATGAAGGCGCAGAACGAGTACGCCCGGCTGCTCGGGCACGGCGAGCAGGTGCACGCCGCGTACACGCTGATACGCGACACGATGCTGTTCACCGACCGCCGCCTGATCATGATCGACAAGCAGGGGCTCACGGGCAAGAAGGTCGAGTACCACTCGATCCCGTACAAGAGCATCACGCACTTCGCGGTCGAGACGGCGGGGCACTTCGACCTCGACGCGGAGCTGAAGATCTGGATCTCCAGCAACCCGACGCCGCTGCAGAAGACGTTCACGAAGGGCGTCGACATCTACGAGGTGCAGGCGATCCTGACCCAGTTCGTGGCGCGCTAGGGCCTGTCCGGCGGACGGCCCCCGGGACTCCCCCGCCCCCGACGGGGCCGGATCCGCGGATGCGCCCGCGGCCGCCCCGGTCTTCACTGGAGGAACCAGGTAGACCGAGCCACGGAGGCGGCATGACCGGGAACGCCGGAAGCGGGAACAGGTTCGGGGCGCGCGGCATCGCCGCGACGGTCCTCGTGGGCGCGCTCGCCGTCGGCGCCGCGGGCTGCTCCGACGGGGACAGCCCGTCCGACGCGGCGAGCAGGGCCGCCTCCGCCGTGGCGTCGGCGACCGCGCGGGCGGGCGAGAAGCTCGACGAGATCAAGGGCGGCATCGACGCGAAGGGCGACGTGCGGCTCGGCGACCCGTCGACGGACGGGGACGGCCGTACGACCGTGAAGGTCACCGCCGAGAACACCACCGACGCGGCGAAGACCTTCGCCGTGCAGGTCACGTTCAAGGACGGCGACGGCAAGCTCCTGGACACGGTGGTGGTGACGATCGACGACGTCCCCGCGGGCAAGTCCGCGGACGCGACGGCCCGCAGCACGCACAAGCTGGACGGCGGCGCCGACGTGAGGACGAACGTCACCACGGCCGTGCGCTACTGAGCACCGCGCAGCGCTACCGACCGGCGTCGGCACCGTCCTGCGCCGGAGCCGCGGGCTTCGAGTGGAGGACCGCGCGGGCCTGCTCCGCGGCGCGGACGGTGTTCTCCGAGACGAAGTCGAGGAAGCGGGCGATGTTCTCCAGGCGGGCGGCGGCCGGCGTGCCGGGGACCAGGATGCCGACGCCCTGACGTGCGGTGACGACCACACGGGCGGTGCCCTCGGCCGCGGCCATCATCGACCGGTACCAGACGTCGTCGTCGACGACGTACCGCTCGCGGCGCCGCTCGTCGCGCTCGCGGCGCAGCAGCCCCTGGCTGTCGAGGAACGCGACGGCCTTGGAGATGGACGCCGGGCTGACCTGGAGGCGTTCGACGAGTTCGGCCGCGGTGAGGCTGCCCGAGTCGGTGGTGATGAGGCAGGCGAGGACCCGGGCCATCATCTTGGGCGTGCCCGACTGCATGAAGACCGTGGTGAGCGTCTCCTCGAACTCGCGCACGGCGTCGGCGTCGCGCCCATGGGCCTGCGCGGGCGCCTTCGTGTCCCGGGGCGCGGCCTGCCTGCGGCGCTGCGCGCGGTGTTCGGTGGCCCGGTGGGCGAGGTCGGCGCGGTAGCCGGTGGGCCCGCCGTTGCGCATCACCTCGCGCGTGACCGTCGACGTGGGACGGTCCAGGCGCCTGGCGATCTCCGCGTAGGCGAGGCCGTCGGCCAGTCCCAGCGCGATCTGCTGACGTTCGGGCTGGGTGAGCCTGCCTCCCGGCATCACGGCCTCCTTCTCTCTCCGGCGGCCCACTATAGCGTTCACCGCCATTTCATTGCAACGAATCGAGCGAAACGCATTGCGTTAGCCCTCAAACCGTTGCAACGATTTCACGCTCTCGACCTGCAATAACAACGATTTCACGCAACGAGACTGTTGCCAGCACCGCGAACGCAACGTAGCTTTTCATTCATCGGAAACACCGAGGGCCCGGGCAGCCGGGACCGACGAAACCACTGACCGAGGAGCACACCATGCAGAAGTTCGACACCCCCGCCGCCGTCACCGCCATCGTCGACATCCCCGCCGGCAACATCCGCCTGATCGCCGCCGACCGCACCGACACCACCGTCGAGGTCCTGCCCGCCAACGCCGGCAGCAGCCGCGACGCCAAGGCCGCCGAGAAGATCGACGTCAGCTACGACAACGGCATCGTGCGCGTCCAGCTCGCCCAGCCGGCCCCCCGGATCCTCGGCAACTCCGGCTCCGTCGAGGTCACCGTCCAGCTCCCGGCGGGCTCCCGCGTCGAGGCCAAGGCCGCCCTCGCCGAGCTGCGCGGCGTCGGCCGCCTCGGCGACGTCACCTTCGAGGGCCAGCAGGCCAGCGTCAAGCTCGACGAGACCGCCGCCGCGCACCTCACCCTGCAGTCCGGCGACATCACCGTCGGCCGCCTGAACGGCGACTCCGAACTCAGCACCCAGAAGGGCGACCTCACCGTCACCGACGCCGTCGCGGGCAACCTCACCCTGCGCACCCAGCACGGCAACCTCACCGTCGACGCCGCCCGCGGCACCTCCGCCACGCTCGACGCCGGCACCGACTACGGCCGCGTCCACAACTCCCTCAAGAACGCCGACGGCGCCGACGCCACGCTGAACATCCACGCCACCACCTCCTTCGGCAACATCACCGCCCGCAGCCTGTGACCGCGACCGGACAGCGAAACAGCCTTCGGGATGCGGCAGTTCAGACCTCCGTCGCCCTCGCATAGACCAAAGAACGACGAGCCCGCGCACCGCCGCTCCCGATGCTGGGGAGCGAGCGGCGGCAGCGGGCCGTCGGCCGATCACGGGAGGCACTGTGCGACGCGAGGGAATCAGCAGGGGACGTTTCCTGGCAGGTGCGGGGGCGGCCGGTGCCGTCGCGGTGACCGGCGGACTGCTCGGCACGGACCTGGCGGGAGCCACGGGAAATCCGGCGCCCCCCACGTCCGCCGCTGCCACCTCCGCCCCCGCCGGAACAGGGGACCGGCGGGGGCTCACCTACCGGGGCGTCTGCTACGAGGTCGGTGACGGCGAGTCGCGCGCCACCGGCTGGACGGCCGCCCGGATGCGCGGCGACATGCGGGCCATCAGGCAGGACCTGCACGCAAATTCGGTCTCGGTCTTCGGCACGGGCGTCGAACGCCTCGCGGCCACGGCGTCGGAGGCGGCCGAGCGCGGTCTGCACGTCTGGCTGCAGCCCCGCCTCGCCGACGTGCCGGAGCGGGACATCCTCGACCACCTCGCGGAGACGGGCAGGCACGCCGAGCGGATGCGGCGGCAGGGGGCGCGGGTGCACCTCAGTGTCGGCGCCGAGTTCGTGCTCTTCGTCCCCGGCATCGTGCCCGGCGCCGACGCCCTGGAGCGGGTCGAGAACATGCTCAAGGGGAACTACGACCCGCAGAAGATGGTCAGGAAGCTGGCCTCCTTCATCGAACGCGCCGCCAGGACCGGCCGTTCCGTCTTCCACGGCCCGCTCACCTATGGCGCCGCGCAGGACGACGACGTCGACTGGTCGCTCTTCGACATCGTCAGCGTCAACTACTACGCGTACCACCGCAGCACGGCCGAGTACGTCAAGGAGCTGACGCCGTACGGCCGTTGGGGCAAGCCGGTGGCGATCACCGAGTGCGGGTCGTGCACCTACGAAGGGGCGCCGCAGGACGGCGGCATGGGCTGGCACGAGGCCGTCGACTACACCAAGGAGCCCCCGGAGATCACCGGCGGACTCAAGCGGAGCGAGCGCGCGCAGGCCGCGTACCTCCTGGACGTCTTCGACGTCTTCGAGTCCATGGACCTGCACGCGGCGCTGGTCTACGACTTCGTCTCCCCCGACGCCCCGCACCGCCCCGACGACCCCCGCTACGACCTCGACATGGCGAGCTACAGCCTCACCAAGACGCTCAGGAAGCACCCGGCCGACCCGGAGTCCCCCTGGCACTGGGAACCGAAGCAGTCCTTCGACGCGCTGGCCCGGCACTTCGCGCGGGCGGGACGCCGCTGACCGCACTTGGCATGCGGATGCCTTCCATCGCCGCGCCGGGTGTGCTTGCCTGAGGGCCATTTCGGCTGTCTGGGGCGGGAGTTGCCGCATGCGGAAGCTGTGGAGTGCGGGCGTGTTGGCGGGTGCGCTGCTGCTGGGGGCGTGCGGCGACCCCGGATCCGGCGGGTCCGGTGCGACCCCCGCCGAGGTCCCCGAGGTGCCCGGCAGCAGCGCGGGGCGGGCGGCCGGTCCCGCCCCGTCGGCGACCTCCACCGCCCGCCAGCGGGCCGCCGCCGAACCCCGCACGTCCGCGCCCAAGGTGCTCTACCTCGGGGACTCCCTCGCCATGGAGAACCAGGACGTGCTCGGCGGCCTGCTCAAGGACCGGCTGGGCGCCCGCTACCGCAGCGCCCCCTACTCCGGCACCACCCTCTGCGACTACCTCGACGGCACCGGCAAGGACTCCCTCGTCCCCGACAAGGACAAGGCCGCCACGCTGGTGCGGGCCGAGCGGCCCGACTATGTGGTGCTGCAGTTCTGGGGCAACTCCTGGGGCTATACGCCGTGCATGGACGGCATCACGTACGACAAGGAGCGCGCGAAGTACTTCGACCGGTACGCCGCCGACGCACGGAAGCTGACCGCGCAGATCGAGGCGGCCGCGGGCGGCGGCAAACGGCCGCGCGTCGTCTGGGTGCTGCAGGGACCCGACCCGATCACGCCGGACCGGGTGCGGCGCGTGAACCAGATCTACGAGACCCAGGCGAAGGCGTCCGGCGGGCTCGTCGCCGACGCGGGCAGGGCCGTGTCCCCGGCCTCCGACCGGTACGCCTGGGTCGAGAAGCTGCCGTGCACGTCGTACGAGACGAAGAACCCGGCGTACTGCACCGAACCCGGCCGGGGCCGGACCGCGCTGCACCTCCCCAAGGACTATCTGCACTTCTGCCTCGCGCCGACCACGGCCAAGTCCCGCCCCTGCCCGGTGCGTTCACCCGGGATACGCCGGATGACCTCCGAGATCACCCGCACCGTGGCCGACGCGGCGCCTACGCGACCGCAGGGCGGGTGACGACCTTGATGTTGAACGTGTGGGCCCCGAGACCGCCCGCGATCCCCATGAACAGCAGGGCGAAGTGCTCCTGTCCGCGCGCGGTGACGATGCCGCCGATGTCCAGCTGGGCGGAGGGGGCCCAGCCCAGGTCCGTGAGCAGCCGCCCGGTCGTCCGCTTCGCCCCGGCGTCGTCGCCGGAGAGGAAGACGGTGCTCGGGCCCTCCAGGTCGTCCGGCGCGATCATCGCCGTGGAGTCCATCGTGCAGAGCGTCTTGACGACGCGGGTCCGGGGGAAGGCCTCCTGAATGTGTTCCGCCAGGCTGCTGTTGGGGTGCGAGAGCTCGGTGTAGTCGTCGGTGAGGCCCACGCCCACGTCGATGAGCAGCATCCCGTCGAGGGCCTGCGCCCCGATGGAACGGAGCAGTTCGACGGAGACGTTGCCCGGGGTGGCGTTGACCAGCACGTCGGCGTGGGCGGCGGTTTCGCCCAGGCCCGCGACGGGGAGTCCGATGTCCTTGCGCTCCTCGGGGTGCCGGGACCCGAGCAGCACGTCGTGTCCTGCGGCGCGCCAGCGGTGCGCCAGTGCGCGGGCGACGTTTCCTGTGCCAAGAAGTCCTATACGCATACGGGTGAAGCTAGACGCTGCCATGGCGCCGCGGATCAGGCCGGGGACCCGGAACATCCGGTACCAAAGGCGTAGTTCCGCGGACGCGGACGGCCGCAGTCGGCCGCGGGCAGCGGAAGGCCCCGCGCCGATGGGGTCGACGCGGGGCCTTGAGCGGGATGCGTGGTGCGCTGCCGCCCCAGTAAGCGGCAGAGGTGGCGGATGAGGATCAGCCGCCGATCGGCATGCCGCCGATCAGGCCGGAGCCCGGGGCGCCGTTGACGGCACGGGTGGAGGTGCCCGCCAGGGCGTTCGTCTTCGAGGCCAGGTCGTTCTTGGTGGCCAGCTTGTCGGCCAGCTTGCCCGTGGCGTCGGTGAGCACCCTGACGTCGACGTCCTTGAGCGGGTTCTTGACGTCGTTCTTCGAGACGGTGCTGCTGTCGACCAGGACCTCTCCCTTGGCGTCCGCGCCCGCGCCCGCCTGGGCCGCCGCCGGGGCGTTGTCGACGTCGTCGGCGAAGGCGGGCGAGGCCACCCCCAGGGCCATCACGGAACCGGCTACGACCGCGGCGGCCTTCGTGTACTTCACTTCACTTCCCTCTCTGACAGGGAGCCGGTCCACGGTCGCGACCCTCGCGCCGCCCGGACGACTTGCTGTTCGCCCGGGGCTTCCGCTGTCAGCATCCGTAACGCGGCTCACCAGGAACCGGAAACCCTGATTCCCTGTCAGATTTCGAGACCACCCCGTTGGCTCAGTGCAGCCGATCGCTGGCAGCCGCCTGGTGCGAAGGGCCCGGACGCCACCCGTTCGGCCCAGGCCAGGTCGCCGCGCCCGCCGGGCCGCCACACGCTGTGAATCCCTGACCGAAAGAAAGTAGGGGGTGGCCATGAGCAGCGCGACCGCGCCGAACAAGCCGGACCGCAACAGCAGCGACGCCAGCACCGCATGGGCGACCGGAGGCACCGTGTTCGCCGGTGTCCTGATGCTGGTGAACGGCGTACTCGGGGTGCTCGAAGGCATCGCGGGCATCGCCAAGGACGACGTCTACGAACGCATCGGCGACTACGTCTACAAGTTCAACCTCACGACGTGGGGCTGGATCCACCTGATCCTCGGCATCCTGATCGCCGTCACGGGCTGGGGCATCCTCAAGGGCGCGAGCTGGGCGAAGGCCACCGGCGTGGGCCTCGCGGCGGTCGGCATCGTGGCGCAGTTCCTGTGGCTGCCGTACACACCGGTGTGGGCGCTCATCTCCATCGCGATCGGCGTCTTCGTCATCTGGGCGCTGTGCACGGACGGCTCCGACCGCGCCGACCGCACCGCACCCTGACGGGGGCCATGAGCCTCCCGCCGCAGGCCCGCGCGCTGGCCCCGATGATCGTCCCGGCCCTCCTGGTCGGCGTCGGGTCCAGCCTGCTGCTGCTCGCGCTCAGCTGGGTGTCCGAGCGGCTGCAGGACGTGCTGTGGGACCGGCTTCCCGACGCGCTCGGGGTCTCCGGGACCTCGGCCGGCTGGATCTTCGGCATGCTCACCGTGGTGGGCCTCGTCGTCGGGCTCGTGGTGTGGAAGACGCCGGGACACGCGGGACCCGACCCCGCGACGACCGGACTCGTCGACCCGCCGCTGCCCGTGCGGATGCTGCCCGGCATCGCGCTCGCCGTGATCATCGGGCTCGCCGGCGGGGTCAGCCTCGGCCCGGAGAACCCCATCACCGCCATCAACATCGCCCTCGCGTACGCGCTGGGCATGCGGGCCATGCCCCGTACGCCCGCCGCGGCCTGGGTCGCCCTCGCGGCCGCGGGAACCGTCGGCGCGCTCTTCGGCACGCCCGTCGCGGCGGCGCTCATCCTCTCCGAACTCGCCGTCGGGGACGACCCGCGACCGCTGTGGGACCGGCTCTTCGCGCCGCTCGTCGCGGCGGGCGCGGGCGCCCTGACGACCGTGCTCGTCGCGCACCCGACCTTCCAGATCGACGTCGCGCCCTACCCCGGGCCCCGCCTGATCGACACGGTCTCCGCCATGGTGATCAGCTCGGCGGCCGCGCTCGTCGGGCTCGCCGCGGTGTACGCCTTCCCGCTCTTCCACCGGGCCTTCCGGCAGCTCGGCCACCCGGTCCTCATGCTCACGGTCGGCGGCCTCGTACTCGGCGCACTCGGCGCGCTCGGCGGACACCTCACACTCTTCAAGGGCCTGGAGGAAATGAAGGAGCTGACCACCGACGCCGACGGCCACGGCGCCGCCAACCTGCTCCTCCTCGCCCTGGTGAAACTCGCCGCGCTCGTCGTGGCGGGCTCCTGCGGATTCCGCGGCGGCCGGATCTTCCCCGCCGTCTTCGTCGGCGTCGCCCTCGGCATGTTCGCGCACACCCTGGTCGACGCGGTCCCCGTCTCCCTCGCCATCACCTGCGCCGTCCTCGGCATCCTCCTCGCCACCACCCGCCAGGGCTGGCTCAGCCTCTTCACCGCCGCGGTCGTCGTGATGGACATGGACCTCCTGCCGATGCTGTGCGTCGCCGCGCTCCCCGCGTGGCTCCTCGTCACCGGGCGCCCCGACATGCTGATCCCCGAAGAGCGGGACCCCGTCAGTGCGTGAGCCGCTCGACCGGCACGCCGAGTGCGGCGAGACCGTCCAGTACGAGATCCACGCCCACGGCGGCGAGCAGCAACCCCAGGAGCCTGCCCAGGAGTTCGATCGTCGCGTGGTGCGTACGGCGCAGGATCGGTGCCAGCAGCACCACACAGAGCAGATCCAGGACGATCACCGTCACATACGCGCCCACCACCGTGGACCGCCACGACCAGGAATCCCGCGCCGCCGCCTCGATCAGCACGGCGGTCATCGCCAGCGGACTCACGATGAACGGCATCAGCAGCTGCCGCACCCCGCTCACCAGGTCCGGCGCGTCGTCGCCCGGGCCCTCCGTGCCCAAGTGCATGCCCAGGACCAGGCCCACCGCGTAGATGAAGAAGATCACGCCGCCCGCCAGCTGCAGCGCCGGCGTACTGATGTGGAACAGGTCAAGGAGCCACGGCGCGGCGATCCCCGTCACCAGACCCACCAGGATCGCCGCCGCCGACGAGATCACCGCGATGCGGCGCAGTTCCCCCATCCCGTGCGTCTGGGCGAGGCCCGCGAACGCGAGGAGGACCTTTGGGGGGCCGACGACCGAGAAGAACGTGATGAACGCGGCGGAATAGCTGAGAGCGGTCATGCGGGGCATCTTGCACGGGGTGCGCCTTGGCAGACCGGTGCCGCTCCGCACCGTCCTCTTGCGCAGTTCCCCGCGCCCCTGACGGGCGCCTCCGACCAGCCTCCGACTGCGGGTTCGTCGTGGTTGCTCGCGCAGTTCCCCGCGCCCCTGACGGGCGCCTCCGACCAGCCTCCGACTGCGGGTTCG
>NZ_JBHYJI010000021.1:85898-99941 GCF_042740435.1 Streptomyces sp. NPDC059002
TCGTCGTGGTTGCTCGCGCAGTTCCCCGCGCCCCTTTCAGGGGCTCCCCCGCCCGCCCTTCAACTGCGGGTCCGTCGTAGTTGCTCGCGCAGTTCCCCGCGCCCCTGACGGGGCCCTCCGGTCGGCGGGGGACGGGTTTTAGGGGCGCGGGGAACTGCGCGAAACCGCGGTGCGGGCAGCGGCCTTCGGTGGGGGTGGGGGCGTCGTGGTCAGGGGCGCGGGGAACTGCGCGAAACCGCGGTGCGGGCTGCGGGGGCGGGAGGGGTCAGAAAGGGGCGGGGCCGCCGTTCGCGGAGATTGCGGCGCGCGTGGCGTGGATGAAGGCCGCCGAGCGGGCAGGCACGCCACCTACGCGGTGGATCAGGGCGACGTCGGCAGGGGGGACGTCGTGGAGGGGGATGAAGACGACGTCGGGGCGGGCGTAGTACTTGGAGACGGAGGCGACGACGGGGGAAACGCCCTGCCCCGTGCCGACCAGCGTCATCAGCTCCTGGAAGGACGCGACGGCCCGGCCCCGCCGGATCTCCCGCCCGGAGGGCGTACGGGGAGGCACGTGGAAGTCCCACCAGTAGGAGGGCGCCCCGTTCACCACCCCGAAGAACGTCTCACCGGCGAGTTCCTCAAGGGACACGGACGTACGCCCGGCCAGCGGATGCCCGAGCGGCACCGCGAGCACGCGGGGTTCGTTGATGACGATCGGCCCGACCTCCAGGTCGGCCTCCCGCACGGGCAGGCACGTGAAGAGGAGGTCGATCTCGCCCGCACGCAACGCGCCGAGCGGATCCTCGAACTGGGTCTCCCGCATCCGCACGTCCACCCCGGGACACCGCTCCCGGAACTCCGCGAGGATCGGCCCGGTCAGCGTCCCCGCCCCAGACCCGAGGAACCCGACGTTCAGCTCCCCGTCCACGCCCCGCGCGGCCGCCTTCGCCCGGGCCACGGCCGCGTCCATCTGGGCGTGCAGGGGGGCCACGTCCTCGTACAGCTGCCGTCCGAGCGGTGACATCCGCACGACGCGGCTGGTGCGTTCGAAGAGCGGCGCCCCGATCTTGCGTTCCAGCTTCTTCAGCGTCTGGCTGACCCGCGCCTGGGAGAGGACGAGCCGCTCCGCCGTACGCCCGAAGTGGAGCTCCTCGGCCAGGGTCAAGAAGGTCTCCAGCTCCTGCCGTTCCACCGCATACCCCCTGTGACCTGCATCGATAAGCATGAGCGCAGCGATCGTTTCATGGATCGCCATTGATGGGCGATCGGGTTCGGCGGATCTTTGAGGAACCGGGACGGCGATCCGCCGGACCACCCGGCCTTCCTCTCAACCATCTGGAGATCCTGATGATTTCGCGTGCCCGCAAGACCCTCGCCGTCACCGCCACCGCCGCCGCGCTCGCCGTCACCGCGGGCCTCGCCGTGACCGGCGCGCAGGCCGTGCCGTCCGGCGGCCACGAGGGCCGGAAGGAGGCCGCCGCCTGGACCGCGGCGTGGGCGTCCGCCCCGCAGCGCCCCAGCACCGGCTTCAAGCCGAACTGGTCGGAGGCGGGCTTCGACGGCCAGACCCTGCGGCAGGTGGTCCGCGTCACGGAGGGCGGCGACAGAGCCCGGATCCGCCTCTCGAACGCGTACGGCACCTCGCCGCTGCGCATCGCGGCCGCCACCGTCGCCCGTACGAAGAAGGGGGCGTCGGTGGAGAAGGGTTCGGTCCGGCGGCTCACCTTCGGCGGGAAGCCGTCCGTCACGATTCCCGCGCGGGGGCAGCTGAGCAGCGACGAGGCCGATCTGGAGCTGGAACCCTTCGAGTCCGTCACCGTCACCCTGCATCTCGCGGGCACGACGGGGCCCGCCACCTTCCACGCCCAGTCCTTCGCCACCAGCTACCGCGCCGAGGGCGACCACACCGCGGACACCGGGGCCCGTGCCTTCGGCGAGTCCACGGAGTCCTGGTACTACCTGTCGGGCGTGGACGTCAGCGGGGGCGGCTCCGGCAAGCGGGCCGCCGAGCGCGACGGCGTGGTCCTCTTCGGCGACTCCATCACCGACGGCTTCGCCTCCTCCACCGACCTCAACCGCCGCTGGTCCGACGCGCTCGCCGAACGTCTCGCCAAGTCGGGCGCCCCGCGGCCCGTCCTGAACGCGGGCATCGGCGGCAACATGGTCCTCAACGACTCGGCCTGGTACGGCGAGAAGAGCGCCAACCGGTTCTCGCGCGACGCCCTCGACCTGCCCGGCGTCGGCACGGTCGTCGTCCTCGAAGGGCTCAACGACATCGGCTTCAGCGAGACCGACAAGCCCACCTACAAGCCCGCCCCCGTCGTCTCCGCCCGTGAACTCATCAACGGCCACAAGAAGTTGATCCGCGAGGCCCGCGCGAAGGGACTCAAGGTCGTCGGCGCCACCCTGCTCCCGCTCGGCGGCTCCGACCACTACGGCGAGCACGCGGCCGCGGTGAGCGACGCGTTCAACACCTGGGTGCGGACCTCCGGCGCCTACGACGCGTACGTCGACTTCGACAAGGCCCTCGCCGACCCGGCGGACCCGGAGCGGCTCGCGCCCGCGTACGACAGCGGCGACCACCTGCACCCGAACGACGCCGGATACCGGGCGATGGCCCGCGCGGTCGACCTCAAGTCGCTCTGACCACACGGACGTTCTGACCACACGGACGTTCTGACCACGAGAAAGCCGACCCGCCATGACTGCCACCTCCGCGGCCGCGTCACCGGTGCTGCCCGCGCCGCCCCGCATGACCTCGCGCCAGAAACTCGTCCTGACCCTGCTCCTCGGCTCCCAGTTCATGATCGCCGTGGACTTCTCCATCCTGAACGTCGCGCTCCCCGTCGTCGGCGAGGGGCTCGGCTTCTCCCTCGCCCACCTCCAGTGGATCGCCACCGCCTTCGCGCTCGCCGCGGCGGGCTTCACGCTCCTCCTCGGCCGGATCGCCGACCTGTTCGGGCGCAAGCGGCTCTTCATCGGCGGCATGGCGCTCCTCGGCCTCTCCTCGGCCGTCGGCGGGCTCGCCACCACCCCCGAAGTCCTGCTCACCGCACGGGTGTTGCAGGGCCTTGCCACCGCGGCCGTCACCCCGGCCGGGCTCGCCCTGCTCACCACGGCGTTCCGCGAGGGGCCGCTGCGGGACCGGGCGCTCGGGCTCAACGGGGCGCTGATGTCCGCCGGTTTCACCACCGGCGCCGTCCTCGGCGGGCTCCTCACCGACCTGCTCTCCTGGCGGTGGGCGTTCTTCATCAACGTGCCGGTGGCCGCGGCCGTCGTCGCCCTCGCCCCCGCCCTGCTCACCGACTCGCGGATCGTGTGCAGGCACCGCCTGGACGTGCCGGGCGCGGTCACCGTCACGGGCGGGCTCCTCGCCCTCGTCTACGGCCTGACCAGGGCGGGCGAGAGCGGCTGGACCGACACCGGCGCGCTCACCGCGCTGACCGCGGGCGCGGCCCTGCTCGTCGCCTTCTGGTTCGTCGAACGGCGCTCGGCCGCCCCCCTCGTCCCCGTCCGCATCATGCGGCGCCGCACGGTCGTCTGGGGCAACACGGCGGGCCTGATCGCCTTCGCCACCGAAACCTCGCTGGTCTTCCTCCTGACGCTCTACCTCCAGGAAGTCCTCGGCTTCTCGCCGCTCGCCACCGGCCTCGCGTTCGGTGTCCTCGGCATCGGCACCGTCGTCGGCGGCACGCTGGGCGGGCGTGCCGTGAGCCGCTACGGCAGCCGCGCCACCATCCTCGGCGGCGGGATCGTGCAGGCCGTCGCCACCCTTTCCCTGGTCGCCCTCGGCACGTCGGGCGGCTGGCTGTATCTGCTGCTCGCGGCCACGTTCATCGGCGGCGTCGGCAACATGCTCCTCATCGTCGGCTTCATGGTCACCGCCACGTCGGGCCTGCCCGACTCCGAACAGGGCCTGGCCACCGGGCTCGCCACGATGACCCAGCAGGTCGGCATCACGCTCGGCATCCCGGTGATGAGCGCGATCGCCGCGTCGCGGACGGGTGCGGGCACGACGCCCGACGCGGTCCTCTCCGGCGTCACGGCCGCGGTGCTCGTCAACTCCCTGCTGGTGCTCGCCGGTTCACTGCTCGCGGGCCGCGCCCTGCGGCCGGGGCGTCACTCGGTGGTGTAGTAGCGGTAGAAGGTCACCGCGAACACGCCCGCGGCCACGAGCAGCGACATCACCACAGAGCGCAGGATGCTGGCGCCGGTGAGGCTGTACAGATACCCGAACGCGATCCCCGCGAACGCCGTCCAGGACAGGGCGCGCAGTTCGCGGGGCAGCGCGGGTGCCACCCGGTGCAGCGCGACGAAGACGGCGGCGACGATCACTCCGGTGACGACGCCGAACAGGACGTTGCCCGTGGTGATCGGGCCCGCGTCGCGGCGGATGCCCGCGGCCCAGATGCCGTAGACGATGCCCAGGAGCACGGGGCCCGCCCAGTGGGCGGACGCGGCGGCCCGTGAGCCGGTCGCAGCCGGTGAGGCGTGTGCCATGACGGTTCCTCTCGTCAGTTGCGGTGCGTGCACGGATCGTGGTGGCAGTCCCAGTCGCGCCACTGCGGGCAGGGGTCCTGGGAGGAGCAGCCCGGCACGTGCCGGCCGCCGGTGTCGACGTAGGCCGCACTCGCCCAGCCGCGCACGCCGCCCAGCCAGTACCAGTACGGATTGCCGTTCACGGTGGTGCCCCAGGTGGCGCACTCGACGCGGTCCTGACTGCCGTACGGCAGCTTCGCGACGATCGCGCCGCCGGTGCCCGGCTGGTCCCTGATGTTCAGGTCGGGGCCCGAGACGACGGTGCCCCAGATGACTCCGCCGTCGTTGTTGGCGACGGCCGCGGCGGTCGCGGTGGCGGCGGATCCCACGGTCAGCACGGCCGCGGCGCCCACCGCCCCCAGGGTCAGAGCGATTCGCATGATCGGCCTCCTCGCCCCCTCATCCAGGAAACACCCGTTCGGCCGAGCGCTCCACCGGAGCCTTCTCTAGCCTGAAAAGCGATGAGTTTCGGGGGCGGCCCCGGTCTGCCCTCATGACAGAACTCCTTGCGATTCCCTGCAGAACTCCTTGCGGTTCCTGAGAGAGGGCGGGCGGACATGACCGGCATGGCCATCGAGACCGCGGGTCTGGTCAAGACCTTCGGCGACAACCGCGCGGTCGACGGCATCGACCTCACCGTCCCGTCCGGCACGGTGTACGGCGTGCTCGGGCCGAACGGCGCGGGCAAGACCACGGCGGTCAAGATGCTCGCCACCCTCCTGCGGCCCGACGGCGGCGAGGCGCACGTCTTCGGCCACGACGTGGTGCGCGAGGCCGACGCCGTACGCAGCCGGGTCAGCCTCACCGGGCAGTACGCGTCGGTCGACGAGGACCTCACCGGCACGGAGAACCTGGTCCTGCTCGGCCGCCTCACCGGCCACCACAAGAAGGCGGCCCGCGCCCGCGCGGCGCAGCTCCTGGAGGCGTTCGGGCTCACCGAGGCCGCCGGGCGCCAGGTGAAGAACTACTCCGGCGGCATGCGGCGCCGCATCGACATCGCCGCGTCCATCCTCAACACCCCCGACCTGCTCTTCCTCGACGAGCCCACGACCGGCCTCGACCCGCGCAGCCGCAACCAGGTCTGGGACATCGTGCGCGCGGTCGTCGGCCACGGCACGACGGTCCTGCTCACCACCCAATACCTGGACGAGGCCGACCAGTTGGCGGCCCGCATCGCCGTCATCGACAAGGGCAAGGTCATCGCTGAGGGCACCAAGGGCGAGCTCAAGGCGTCGGTCGGCGCGGGCTCCGTGCACGTACGGCTGCGCGACGCGGCGCGGCGGGAGGACGCCGCGGAGCTGCTCGGCCGGGTCCTGGACGCCCAGGTCCAGCTGGAGCCCGACCCGGTCGCGCTGACCGCCCGCGTCGGCACCCACGGCGAACGCAACGGCAGCGGCGCCGCCGAACAGGCCTCGCGGGCGCTCGCCGAACTGGCCCGCTCCGGCATCACCGTCGACAACTTCTCCCTGGGCCAGCCCAGCCTCGACGAGGTCTTCCTCGCCCTGACCGGCTCGGACGCCGGCCACCACGCCCCCGCGACCGACCTTCCCAAGGAGGCCACGGCATGAGCACCGCAGCCACCACCGAAGCCCAGGACCTCGCGCCCGTGCGGACCGAGTCCCTCGCCGAACTCCTCATCTCCACCGGGCGTCCGCCGCGCCCCTCCGCGCTCTCCGCCTGCCTCACCTTCGGCTGGCGGGCGATGCTGAAGATCAAGCACGTGCCGGAGCAGCTCTTCGACGTGACGGCGTTCCCGATCATGATGGTGCTGATGTACACGTACCTCTTCGGAGGGGCGCTCGCCGGATCCCCGCGCGAGTACATCCAGTACCTGCTGCCGGGCATCCTCGTGATGTCCGTCGTCATGATCACGATGTACACGGGCGTCTCGGTCAACACCGACATCGAGAAGGGCGTCTTCGACCGCTTCCGCACCCTGCCGATCTGGCGCCCCTCCACGATGGTCGGCTACCTCCTCGGCGACGCCCTGCGCTACGCCATCGCCTCGGTCGTCATCCTGACCGTCGGCCTCATCATGGGCTTCCGTCCCGACGGCGGATTCCCCGGCGTCGTCGGGGGCATCGCCGTCCTCCTCGTCTTCTCCTTCGCCTTCTCCTGGATCTGGACGATGTTCGGGCTGCTGCTCCGTACGGAGAAGTCGGTGATGGGCGTCAGCATGATGGTGATCTTCCCGCTGACGTTCCTCAGCGACATCTTCGTCAAGCCCGAGACGATGCCCGGCTGGCTCCAGGCCTTCGTCAACAACAACCCGATCACACACGTCTCTTCGGCGGTCCGCGCCCTGATGGACGGCACGTCCCCGGCGACCCCACTGGCCTGGACATTCGGCTGGGCACTGCTCCTCGTCGCGGTGTTCGGTCCGGTGACGATGCGTCTGTACAACCGGAAGTAGCAGGGCGTTGCCCCATATGCAGTCGCCCCGGTCGCGCCCCTCGTGACCGGGGCCTTGCCTTGAAGGCGTGCCGAAAAGCGTCCGCAGCGTACGAAGCCCCCGATCCGCCCGCTCAGCCCTGTCCGCCGTCCTGCTCGTCCTCGCCTGTCTCCTCGTCCCCCTCGGCGCGCTGTCCACGTGGGCGAAGTACGAGATCGGGGACACGGACAACTACGTCGCCACGATGGCGCCGCTGGCCTCCGACTCCGCCGTGCAGACCGCGGTGACGGACTCGGTCACCGAATCCGTGATGAAGGAGATCGACGTCGGCCCGCTGCAGGGCACCGTCGAGACCTTCGTACGCGACGCGGTCCAGTCCTTCACCGAGACATCCGCCTTCCAGACCGCGTGGAACGCCGCGAACCGCGCGGCCCACGACGCCGTGATGCGGGCCCTGAACAACGGCTCCGACAGCGAGGTCACCATCGACCTCGCGCCCATCACCGAACAGATCAAGAAGCAACTCGTCGACGACGGCGTCCCGTTCGCCGCCAAGATCCCCGTGAAACACACCGACGTCACGGTCATGCAGTCCAAGGACCTCGGCAACTTCCGCACCGTCTTCCACACGCTCCAGGTCATGGGCCCCTGGGTGCCGATCGTCGCCGTCGTGTGCGCCGCCACCGGCATCCTCCTCGCCGCCCGCCGCCGCAGGGCCCTCATCGGCACGTCCCTCGGCGCGGCCCTCGCCGCCGCGGCCCTCCTCCTCGCCCTCGCGATCGCCCGCGCCCTCACCCTCGACGACCTCCCCTCCGACGTCTCCCGCGACGCGACGGCGGCCGTCTACGACGCGCTGACGGCAACCCTTCGTACGACGGCGTGGATCGTGACGGGGGTGGGGTTGGTGACGGCACTGGGGCTATGGCTGTACGGGCGGCCCCGCAAGGGGCGCGGGGAACCGCGCGACAAGCCACAACGGCCCCGCACCCGGACAACAGAGCAACCGCCCCCAGTCGAACACCGTCTCTGAGAGAGGATTCGGGCAGCAGGACGCCCCCGACGAGAGGCCGCACCTTGGACAGCGTCACCGTCACCCCTGACGCCGAGGACGAGGCCGAGAGGGACGACCGGCGCCGGGTGGGCAAGACCGCCGCCTGGGCCGCAGGCCTGATCCTCGCCGGGGTCAGCACCGTCATCGGCTTCCGCGTCGCGGACTCCGACGGCTTCACCCCCGTCCCCCAGATCCTCGCCTTCCTGCCCTGGCTCCTCGTCCCCGCAGGAGCAGGTCTCCTGATGGCCGTACTGGCCAGGTGGCGCGTCGGCATGCTGTGGGGCGTCGCCGTGCTCGGCCTGCTCGCCTGGTACATGGAGCCGTACGGCCATACGGACGAGGCGAAGGGCGACGCGGTCGCCGAGCTGCGCGTGATGACGTCGAACGTGGAATTCGGGCAGGGGACCGAGGGATTGATCCGGGCCGTGCGCGAGGAGAAGCCCGATCTGCTCTTCGTGGAGGAGTGCGACCACGCCTGTTCCAGCGCCCTGCGCAAGGAGCTGCCGCACGCCGACTACCCGTACCGCGAGGCCGTCGAGGCGTCCGGCGCCGAGGGGTCGGTCATCCTCGCCGACGTCCCGCTGAAGAGCGCGGACGGCATCGACGCCACCCTCGGGATGCCCGGTGCCGTCGCCGACGTGAAGGGGCATCCGGTGCGGGTGCAGCTCGCGCATCCGATGCCGCCGGTGCCCCGCGGGGTCGGCCTGTGGCGCTCGGAGCTCGGGGAGATCCGGGAGTACGCCGCCGAGGGGGACGGCAGGTCGACCATCATCGCCGGGGACTTCAACGCCACCCAGGACCACGCCGCCTTCCGCGGCGTCCTGGACGCGGGGGTGCGCGACGCCGCGAGGATCGCGGGGTCCTCGCGCGCGCCCAGCTGGCCCGCCGCCGTTCCCTCGCCGCTCGGCGCGCAGATCGACCACGTCCTCGCGACCCCGGACTTCGCCGCGCGCGACGCCCGCTTCCTGGAGATCGGGAACACGGACCACCGGGCCCTGGTGGTCACGCTCACCCTGCACAAAGAGGAAACAGAGCGTTGATCCTCCGGCCAGGGCAAGTAACGTAAAGCGCCGATAATGGGCACATGCCCCGTGAGTCCCGTCCCGCCCGTCCGGTCTCCCTGAGACCACTCACCCCACCCGACTGGCTGGTCAGGTCCCTCAAACCGCAGTCCGCCCCCATCCCCTGGGCCGCCGTCGCCCGCGCCTCCGTCGCGATGGCGCTGCCGCTCGCGATCGGCATCGTCGCCGGGCAGCCCGCGTACGGCGCGCTCGCCTCCATGGGCGCCCTCTCCGGAGTCATCGGCGACACCGCCGACGCCTACCGCATGCGGATCTTCAACATCGCGGTGCCGCAGCTCTTCGGCGCCCTCGGCGTCACCCTCGGCTCGCTCGTCTTCGGGCACGGCTGGGTCGCCGTCGGCGCGGTCACCTTCGTGGCGCTCGTCTCCGGGATGATGTCGACGATCGGCGCGGTCGCCTCCGTCTCCGGCCTCCTCCTGCTCCTCAACTGCGTGGTCGGCGCCGGGCTCCCGATGCCCGGACAGTGGTGGCTCGCCCCGCTCCTGATGACCAGCGGCGGCCTCCTCGTCCTCGCGCTCGCCCTGCTCGCCTGGCCGCTGCGGTCGGGGGTTCCCGAGCGGGCCGCGGTCGCCGCCTCGTACCGCAGCGTGGCCGCCCTCCTCGACGCGGCGGGCACGGACGCGTACGACGACGCGCGCAGCGCCGTGACGGCCTCGCTGAACCAGAGCTACGACCTCGTGCTCGCCCGCCGCGCCCGCGACCACGGCCGCAACCCCGAACTGGTCCGCCTCGTCGCCCAGTTGAACGCCCTCACCCCGGTCATCGAGGCCGCCCCCGCCGCCGACCAGTCCGCCCGGCACGCCTGCGCCCACCTGCCGGAGGAGATCCCCACCACCATCCGCACCCTGGCGGACGCGGTGGAAAGGGGCGACGCACCGCACGCCCCCGGCGCCGTCGCGGAGCCCTCCGCGATCCGGCTTCCCGAACCCGGCGACCACGCCGCCCGCGCGCTCGATCACGCCGTGCGGCACGCGGTGGAGACGCTGAGCGATCCGGATCCCCTCGCGGCCATCGAGGCCGACGACCGGCTCGGGCGGCCCGCCGCGCTGCGGGTCAGGGCCCGCCGCGCCGCCCGCAACGTCATCCTCTCCGGGGCGTCCTGGCGCTACGGCCTGCGGCTCGCGCTCTGCATCGGCATCGCGCAGGCCCTGGTGTCGCTGATCGACGTGCCCAGGTCGTACTGGGTGGCGCTCACCATCACGTTCGTCCTCAAGCCCGACTTCGGCTCGGTCTTCTCCCGCGCCGTGCTGCGCGCGCTCGGCACGGCCGCGGGCCTCGTCGTCGCGGCGGCCGTCCTCGCCGAGGTGCCGCACGGCTGGTGGGACGTGCCCGTGATGATGCTGCTCGCCCCGCTCATCCCGGCCCTCACCACCCGCGGCTACGGCTACCAGACGGCGGCGATCACGCCGGTCATCCTGCTCCTGTCCGACATCCTCAACCACCAGGGTCTCGGCCTCGTCCTGCCCCGCCTCGTCGACAGCCTGATGGGCTGCGCCATCGCGCTCGTCGCGGGCTATCTGCTCTGGCCGGAGAGCTGGGGCACGCGGATCGGCGACCGGCTCGCCGACGCGGTGGCCAGTACCGCCTCGTACGTGGACTGCGCGTTCGGCCCGACGGACGACCCGGCCGCCCGCGCCCGCATGCGCCGCCGCCTCTACCGCGACCTGTCCGTCATCCGCTCCGAATTCCAGCGCGCCCTGACCGAGCCACCGCCCACCGGAACGCGCGCCGCCGCCTGGTGGCCGCTGGTCGTGGCCGTCGAACGCATCCTGGACTCCACGACGGCGGCAAGGGTCCGCATCCGGCACGGCGCGAAGGAGCCCACCCCCGACGAAGTGGCCGAAGTCGCCCGCGAACTGCGCGAGTTGGCGCAGGGCCTACGCACATCGGACACCCTGGAGGAGGTCCGCTCCGACTTCACCGTGGGCCCCAAGGACAGCGTCCTGGAACCCCTGCGCCAAGAGGTGGCAGCAGCAAGAGCCATCGCTTCAGCCCCGTAGGGGGCGAGCCCCGTAAGGGGCGCGGGGAACTGCGGGGCCCCGTAAGGGGCGCGGGGAACTGCGCGACCAGCCACAGCAGGCCCGCAGCTCCCCACCAACAATCAGACTCAGCCCTGGTTCACCTTGTGCAGAGCCTTCGCCAAGCCATTGGCCCACAACTGATCCACCTGCGCCCGCTCGCTGGCGTCAGGCTGCGGGTTGGTGCAGGAAGGACCGGGCCCGCCCCCGGACATCAGCTGACTGCACGGCCCGTCATACGTGTCGGGCAGCCCGAGCACGTGCCCGGTCTCATGCGCCGTGACCCGAGTCGAGTCGTACTCCTGGTTCTGCGCGTAGTCCAGGAAGATGTACCCGTTCCCGTGCCCGTCCGTGCTCGCGTACGAGCCGCGCGGGTCATCGCCCTCGCGGTACTCGAAGCTCGCGCCCGAACTGCCTTCCTGGAGCTTCACGTTGGAGACCGCGGCGTTCCAGATGGACGTGGAGCTGGCTATCTGCTGCGCGAAGGTGGGCGCGCCCGACGCGTCGTACGTGACGGTCACGGACTTCGCGCCGGGGTTGGCCGCGCGCTTCTCGGCGACCGCCTTCACGACGGCCTCGAAGAACGCCTTGTTGGCCTTGGCCTCCGCAGGCGAGCCCGCGTAGTTCACGTACGAGGCCGTGGCGGACCCGGAGTTGAGGGTCGCCGTCGACGCCGTGGCCGAGGTCGCGCCGAGTCCGGCGACGGTGAGACCGAGGACGGCCGCGACGGACAGGTATCGCTTGTTCATGTGTGGGGGGCTCCCTACTCGTTCGACGACCGATGGGGCGGTCGATGAAAGGTGAACGGTTCGGTGGCTGTGAGTGTGGGGGAGCACGGGGCGCGTGGGGATGATGGCAACTCGCGATAGCACGGGCCTATCACCCGGTCCCGGCCTGCCCAGAACGGCTGGTTCTCATGGGGTTTGGGCGTCTGGTGCGGCGGCCGTACCGCCTCTACGCTCACTGACCATGGAGCTCGAGGTCAGGCACCTCCGCGCGCTGTGCGCCATCGCCGACAGCGGCAGTCTGCACAAGGCGGCGCGTCAACTCGGCATGACCCAGCCCTCGTTGACGACCCAGCTGCGGCGCATCGAGAACGCGCTCGGCGGTCAGCTCTTCGCCAGGGAGCGCACGGGCTGCCGTCCGACACCGCTCGGCCGGGTCGTCCTGAGCCGGGCCCGCCCCCTCGTCATGGAGATGCGCGCCCTGGTCAGCGAGACCAAGGCGGCCGCGGCCCGCGCCGCCGAGGGCCCGCAGCTGCGCATCGGCTCCACGGCGAGCCGCGCCATACCGGGCTGGCTGCGCGGCCTGCGCGGACGCCTGCCGGGGACCGAGATCTCACTCCAGATGGACGTGTCCGCGAACGCCCTGCTGCGGGCGGTCGCCGCGGGACAGCTCGACGTCGCCTTCGTGCACGAGGTGGAGGGCTGCCCGCTGCGGCTGCCGGAGAGCCTCCGAAGACGCGTGCTCGTCGACCGCGAGCCCCAGTTCGTCTCGCTGGCCGTGGACCATCCGGCGGCGGCGGGCCCCGTCGTACGGCTCTCGGACCTGGCGGAGGACCGCTGGATGGTCGACCCGACGGTGGACGGCGAGTGGGACGGCCTGCGCCGGGTCCTCACCGCGGCCGGGCTCAACCCCCGTGTCCTGCACGGCGATTACCTCACCGCGGCGTCCCTCGTCGCCACCGGCGAGGTCGTCACCCTCTGCCAGCCGACCTCACTGGGCAGGCCCGACATGGCCGTACGCCCCCTCTACGGCGACCCCCTCGGCGTACGCCTGCTGGTGGCGGCGCGCACGGACGACGAACTGGATGCGGTGTACGGCGAGCTGGAGGCCAGCTACTGGGAGGCGGCGGGGCAGTCCCCCGCCTATACGGAGTGGCTCATGCGGGCCGGGGAGAGCCGGGGCACGGCGGGCGGGACCTTGGTCCCCGCCAGTCGGTGACCTTTGACAAAACCGCCTCTGACCTGCACTTTTGCTCGATTTACGGTACTGGGTCACGGACTGCGGCCACTTGTTACATTCCCTACGGATGACGCACACATGGCGCCCGTAGCTTCGTATCTGTCGCCACCGCAAAGGGGCACAAACACGGACAGCTCGCCCAGTAGCAACGAGGGAAGTCACCACCATGCGCGCCACCCGCCGTACCTTCCGTACCGCCGCCATAGCCACCGGAGCCATCGCCGCTCTCGCCGTCCCCACCACGGCCGCGTTCGCCTCGGACTCGGGCACCACCCCGCAGGGCCAGGTCGCCGCCGGTGACCAGACCGGCACGACGGACCAGACCGGTCAGGACCAGACGGGCCAGGACAAGACCAACCCGGACGAGAACAAGAAGGACGAGACCGGCAAGGACGAGTCGGGCAAGGACAAGGACCAGACCGGCAAGGACCAGACCGGCCAGGACAAGTCCAAGGACAAGGACGACAAGGACAAGGACCCGGTCGTCGGCGGCTGGGAGTCCAAGGGCACCACCAACCTCGGCAAGGGCTGGACCGCGAAGGTCGACGTCAACGCCTCCGCCCGCAGCGCCAAGGCGACGATCGCCCAGAACGGCGCCGCCAAGGGCTCCCTCACCGCGTACGAGAAGTCCGCGAGCACCACGATCGACGGCAACACCTTCACGCTGTCCCCCGACGGCACCGTCACCATGAAGGCCAAGCCCACCCCGCCGAAGCCGGACGACAAGCGCGTCTACAAGACCACGGTCAAGCTGGCCGACGGCTCCATCGCCAAGATCTACAAGCTCGGCCCCAACCACTACCAGGCCGACATCTTCGCCAAGGGCGTCAAGCTCGACACCCTCGACGCCAACGGCAAGGCCGCGCACGGCCAGAACAACGGCCTGCACGTCACCCTGAACCCCGACGGCACCATCAAGTCCTGGGTCGAGGGCGGGCACAAGCCGAAGCCGGACACCCAGCGCGTCTACAAGACCACGGTCAAGCTGGCCGACGGCTCCATCGCCAAGATCTA
>NZ_JBHYJI010000021.1:100041-134375 GCF_042740435.1 Streptomyces sp. NPDC059002
CGGCCTGCACGTCACCCTGAACCCCGACGGCACCATCAAGTCCTGGGTCGAGGGCCAGAAGCCGCAGCCCAAGAAGGACTCCCACCAGGTCGTCCCGAAGGGCGGCGTCAAGGCCGGCGCCGACGGCGTCACCCCCGCCTCGTCCTCCGACGACGTCCCGCTGGTCGCCGCGGGCGGCGGCATGGCGGCCCTCGGCGCGGCAGGCCTCGGCTTCGCGCTGTACCGCCGCAAGCAGAACGGCTGACCGGACCGGCCGCAGCAGTACGTGACAGGGGCACCCCGCACCGGCGGGGTGCCCCTTCTCCGTACGTACGGTCAGACGCCGATGTCGCAGCCGTCCTCGCGCCACACGGACACGACCGAAGGACGGACGATCCTGCCGGGACCGTCCGGCCAGGCGCTCGCGGGCTTCTCCACCGAGGCCCCGTCGACCTCACCCGGGTGCTGCACGGAGACGAGCACGCGCCGGTCCTGGACGAGCGGCCCACAGGTCTCGGCGCCGGTCGGCATCGTCAGGAACTGCTTGAGCTCACCGCGCCGCTCGCCCCGCGTTGCCACCCCGAACAGCCCGTCGTGCGAACCGAGTTGGTTGCCGTCGGTGGAGATCCACAGATTGCCGTGCGGGTCGAAGGCGACGTTGTCCGGGCAGGAGATCGGGGAGACCCGGTCCTTGGGGAAGCCCGCGAAGTACGTCGCCGGGTCCTCCGGGTCACCGGCGACGAGGAACAGCGACCAGCCGAAGCTGGTGGCCTCCGCCCGGTTGCGGCGCTCGGTCAGCTCCAGGATCTGGCCGTGCTTGTTGAGGTTGCGCGGGTTGGCCTCGTCGGCACCGGCCTTGCCCGCCTTGCCGCGGTCGGAGTTGTTCGTCAGCGCGACGTACACCTTGCCGGTGTGCGGCGACGGCTCGATGTCCTCGGGCCGGTCCATCTTGGTCGCCCCGACCTTGTCACCGGCGAGCCGCGTGAAGACGTACACCTCTTCGGCGGTCATGCCCTCGACGTGCGAGACGGCCTTGCCGCCGGGCCCGGCGGTGGCGAGCGGGATCCAGGTGCCGCTGCCGTCGAACTCGCCGTCGGCGGGCAGCTTGCCGGTGCCGTCGATCTCGGCCGCGGGGGAGTCGCCGGTGAGCTTGGCGACATACAGCGTGCCCTCGTCGAGGAGCGTCAGATTGTGCTCGTGCGCGGCCCGCGACGTCCCCTTGGCGACGCGCTTGCTGCTGACGAACTTGTAGAAGTAGTCGAACTTCTCGTCGTCGCCCATGTAGACCACCGGACGGCCGTCGTGCGTCAGACGCGGCTGCGCGGCCTCGTGCTTGAAACGGCCCAGCGCGGTGCGCTTGCGCGGCGTCGACTCCGGGTCGTACGGGTCGAGTTCGACGACCCAGCCGAAGCGGTTGGCCTCGTTGGGCTCCTTGGCCAGGTCGAAGCGGTCGTCGAACCGCTCCCACTTGCGTTCGGATGCGGCGCCGACGACGCCGTACCGCTTCAGGCGGGCGGCGGCCGTCGGGTCGGTGACCTTCTCCGCGTTGGCGAAGTACTGGTTGAAGTTCTCCTCGCCGTGCAGCGTCGTGCCCCAAGGGGTGGTGCCGCCCGAGCAGTTGTTGAGCGTGCCGAGGACGGTGGCGCCGCGCGGATCGGCCTTCGTGCGCACGAGCTCGCTGCCGCGCACCGGGCCGGAGAGCCGGAAGGGGCTGGTGGCGGTGAGCCGCCGGTTGAGCTGGTGCCGGGAGACGGCGCGCAGCTTCCCGCTCCTCCGCTCGCCCTCGACCACGACGACGGAGAGACCGTGGGCCGCCCAGGCGATCTCGACCTGCTCGCGGGTCGGGTTCTCGGGGTCGTACCCCTTGAACATCAGGATCTCGTCCGTGTACTCGTGATTGGCCACGAGGACCTGACGCCCGTGCTCGCGGCGCAGCGGCAGCAGGCTCAGGAAGTCGTTGTTGTAGCCGAACTGACCGGCCTGCGCCTTGGCGCTCTGCTTGTCCGCGTCGAAGGCGGGCGCGCCCCGCAGGATCGGCTCGCCCCAGCGGATCACGACGTTCTGCGCGTACCCGGCGGGGACGGTGACGGTGTCGGCGGTGTTGGGCGCGACGGGCGAGAACCGCAGCCCGCGCGCCGCCCGGCCCTTCCCGCCCTGCCGGCCGGCGGGCGCGGCGGCGGCCGCCTCGCTCACCCCCGGCCCCGCTATGGCCGTGCCGCCCGCGGCCGCGGCGACCGTCACGACGGCGGCCGCGCGCATCATCGAACGGCGGCTGAGCGCACCGGCGATGACATCGCCGACGTACTCGTTCTCGCTGGTGTTCGGCACCTCCTGGAAACAGGCGTCACCGCAACGGAAACGGCACGTCAGGGCGGAACGGCCGCCGCTCCCCTGATGCGAGGTGATGATCGGCAGCAGTGTGCGCACGGGTCCTCCGTCGTGTGGCGTGGCCTGTTTTCGCCGTGACGCTATGAGCGGCATTCGGCAGGGCGACGGCCGGAAAGTGAACGGGGGGTGAATCCGTGGCACACGGCAGGGAGTTGGCGTCAGGCTGGCCCGCGGAGTGGTTCGGGAGGGTGACGGTGGGCGACCCTGCCCAAGATCACCCCGGGCGGCGGCTAACCTTACGTGTCCGCCCTGGCCAGGGATTTTCGGGAATCAACTCACGCGAAGGGTTGCGCACATGGGCATTCTGAACCGCCTGCGGAACGCGTTCGGACGGTCACGCAAGGGAGCGGTTGCGTCTTCGCAGGAACGGGAGCCCGCGCAGGCCGCAACGGTTCCCTCTCCGTCCCCGGAGCCGGACCCCTCCCCCGCCCCCAAAGCCAAACTCCCCTCCCCCAGCCCAGAACCGGCCCCCTCCTCCCCGGTCGACGACTTGGTGGCCGCGGCCTTCGACAACATCACGGTCCCGTCCCCGTCGCCGGAACCGGACGAGGCCGCTGCTGCTGCGGTTCCGGCGCCGAGCACCGAGCCGAAGCCGGAACCGGAACTGGACGAGGCCGCTACCGCTGTGGGCAATCGTCCCGCTGGGCGAGTGGGGTCTCCCCTGCTCGAGCGAAGCCGAGAGCTTGGGGAAGGGTGGGCACAGCCCACGTCGCCGGGGGCCGAGGACGAGGGCGTCCAGCCGGTCGAGGCTGACCGCGCCCCGGCGCCGGAGCCGGAGGCCCAGCCCGAGCCGCAGGCTGACCGCACCCCGGAGCCGGACGCCCAGCCCGAGCCGCAGGCTCAGCCCGTAGCCGCCCAGCCCGAGCCGGAGGCCGACGCTCAGCCCGTAGCCGCCCAGCCCGAGCCGGAGGCCGACGCCCAGCCCGAGCCGCAGGCGCAAGCTCCGGCCCAAGGAAAGCCCGCCACTTCCGCCGCCAAGGTGAAGGCGAAGGCCCCCGCCCTCGCGGCCGCCTACAAGGCCGCGGGCGCAGCCCTGAAGAAGAACGGGCTCACCGGAACCCGCGCCCCCGTGTACCTCGTCCTGGACCGCTCCGGCTCCATGCGCCCGTACTACAAGGACGGCTCCGCCCAGAGCCTGGGCGAGCAGGTCCTCGCCCTGTCCGCCCACACGGACCCCGAAGCCACCGTTCACGTCGTCTTCTTCTCCACCGACATCGACGCCACCGGCACCCTCACGCTCCCCGAGCACGAGGGCCGCGTCGACGAGCTGCACGCGGCGGCGGGCCGCATGGGCCGCACGAGCTACCACCGGGCGATCGAGGAGGTCGTGGCCCACTACGAGAAGTCGGACCACAAGGGCGATCCGGCCCTGGTGATCTTCCAGACGGACGGCCCGCCGGACACGAAGGGCGTGGCGACGCAGGCCCTGAAGGACGCCGCCTCGCACCCCCTCTTCTTCCAGTTCGTCGCGTTCGGCGAGCACGAGGCGAAGGGTTTCGACTATCTCCGCAAGCTGTCCGCGGACAACGCCGCCTTCTTCCACGCGGGCCCGTCCCCGCGCGAGCTCACGGACAAGGAGCTGTACGAGGGCCTGCTGGCGTCCTGGCGCCCGTAGTCGGGGCCGGGGCCGGGGCCAGGCCGGGTGAACAGGGGGTGGGCGCCGGTCCACCCCCTGGAATCGATGTGAGTCGATCTTCATCCGGCCGTTAGGATTTCGACCATGGCGGCCACTGGATCCGAGAAGCAGGGAGCGGACGAGAACGCGAAGGCGTTCTACGTCTCGACCCCCATCTACTACGTAAACGACGCTCCTCACCTGGGCCACGCCTACACGACCGTTGCAGGGGACGTGCTCACGCGCTGGCACCGTCAGCGCGGCGAGAAGGTGTGGTACCTCACCGGCACGGACGAGCACGGTCAGAAGATCATGCGCACGGCCGAGGCGAACGACGTCACCCCCCAGGAGTGGTGCGACAAGCTCGTCACCGAGGCCTGGAAGCCCCTCTGGGAGCACCTGAACATCGCGAACGACGACTTCATCCGTACGACGGAGAAGCGTCACACCGACCGCGTGCAGGAGTTCGTCCAGGATCTCTACGACAAGGGCGAGATCTACAAGGGCGGGTATGAAGGCCCGTACTGCGTGGGCTGCGAGGAGTACAAGCTCCCGGGCGACCTCATCGAGGACGAGGACGGCACCAAGCTGTGCCCGATCCACAAGAAGCCCGTGGAACTCCTCAAGGAGGAGAACTACTTCTTCAAGCTCAGCGAGTACGGCGACAAGCTCCTCGCCCTCTATGAGGCGAACCCGGGCTTCATCCAGCCCGAGTCCGCGCGCAACGAGGTCGTGAACTTCGTCAAGCAGGGCCTTCAGGACCTGTCGATCTCGCGCTCGACGTTCGACTGGGGCGTGAAGGTCCCCTGGGACGACAAGCACGTCATCTACGTCTGGGTCGACGCCCTCCTGAACTACGCCACGGCGGTCGGCTACGGCGCGAACCAGGCCAAATTCGACGAGACGTTCCCGGCCAACGTGCACCTGGTCGGCAAGGACATCCTCCGCTTCCACGCGGTGATCTGGCCCGCGATGCTGCTGGCGCAGGGCCTGCCGGTCCCCGGCAAGATCGCGGCCAACGGCTGGCTGATGGTCGGCGGCGAGAAGATGTCGAAGTCGAACCTGACGGGCATCAAGCCGCAGGACCTGACCTCGCACTTCGGCGTGGACGCGTACCGCTGGTACTTCCTGCGCGCGATCGCGTTCGGCAGCGACGGCTCGTTCTCCTGGGAGGACTTCACCGCCCGCTACACGAGCGAGCTCGCCAACGACTACGGCAACCTGGCGTCGCGCGTCGCGGCGATGGTCGGCAAGTACTTCGGCGGCGAGCTGCCTGCCGCGCAGGCCGACGGCGACGCCGAGCAGGCAGTCAAGGACGGTCTCGCGAAGGCGGTCGCCGACGCCGACCGCGCGATCGGCGAGGACCTGGACTTCCAGTCCGGCATCCTCTCGATCTTCGCCTTCGTGAAGCAGGTCAACGGCTACATCACGGAGCAGGAGCCGTGGAAGGTCGCCAAGGACGATTCGCCGGAGGGCAAGGCCCGTCTGGCGACGATCCTCTACACGGCCGCCGAGTCGCTGCGCGCCGTGGCGGTCCTCCTCAACCCGATCATGCCCGAGACCTCCCAGAAGCTCTGGGACTCCCTCGGCGCCGAGGCCCCGCTGGGCGCCCTCGCCGCCCAGAACGTCCAGACCGCCGGCACCTGGGGCCAGCTCCCCGCCGGTGCGACGGTCACGAAGGGCGCGGTGCTCTTCCCGCGCCTGGAGGAGCCGAAGCAGGCGTAGGCACCGACACGCACGTACGCCCGAGGGGCCAGGAACCTGTGCGATTCCTGGCCCCTCGGGCGTACCCACCCCCTGCCTCAGACCGAGGCCGCGTCTCCTTGCCCGTACGGATGCCAGCCGGTCGTCTGCAGCGTGAACCCCATCGGGTCCGGCAGCGTGATGGGCTGACCGAAGATCCCCTTGCCCGTCTCGACGTAATGCCTCCCGTCGAGCTGCAGCAGATGCCACGTGGCATCGTTCGGATCGACGATCAGGTACACCGGGATGCCGACGCCCGCATACCGCTCCCGTTTGTCCTCCCAGTCCCGCTTGATCGCCGTACGCGTCGTGGAGACGGTCTCGACCACGGCGAGCACGATCTGCGCGGGCCAGTCGGACTCCGCGTCATCGGCGGGCCGATCCTCGCCACGGATGATGACGGCATCCGCGCGCGGCCGGTAGTCGTCGGCCACCAGCACCCCTCGCTCCGACCACGCCTCGAAGGGTTCGGGTGTGTGCCGTACGAGACTGCGTCCGGGCAGGTCGTGCAGGTGCCCGGGGTTGGCCTGCATCACAAGCTCACCGTCGAGCAGCTCGACGTGCAGACCGTCCGGCACCTCAAGCTCGTGCCACATCTCGATGAGCTGGTTCTTCTTCATCACGACGGCCTCCGCCGGGTTCAGGTACGCCATCCACATTACGAGGTCAGGGCGCGGCGGTGGCCACTTCGCTGTCCGTCCGCTCAGGACAGCGGGCAGCGTCCTTCACCTCGTAGGCCCGGTCGAGCCACACCGCGAGCCGGTCCAGGTCGTCACAGGACCGCACGCGCTCCCGGTCCTCTTCCGACAGCTCGATGCCGCGCAGGTCGATGGTGCACAGGATGACCTTGGCTCGCTCCTCGGCCAACAGCGCCCTAACCTCCGCCCGGGGGTCCACCAGCCCCCGGTCAACGAGCTAAGCGGCGCAGAGTTCGCACCAGACGTACTTCCCGGAGTCGGTGGCCACGGGGTACCAGCCCTAGCCGTCGGCGCAGGCCCGTACGAGGTCGAGGCCCCGGCCCTGCTCAGCGCCGACGGCGGCGACGCGTGGAGGCGGGGCCGGTGGTGTGGGGTCGGCGTCCCACGCCCCGATGCGGAGGACTCCGTCGGCGTAGCGGACGCGGAGGGCGGCGGGGCCCTTGGTGTGGCGTACGGCGTTGGACACCAGCTCCGTCGCCAACAGCTCGGCGACGTCGGAGAGTTGGGGCAGGCAGTGGAGGGTGAGCATGAGGCGGAGGGACCGGCGGCAGATCGTGACGGCGCGGAGGTCGTGGGGGATGTACAGGGTGTACTCCCAGGGTTCGCTTGCAGGCATGCGAGAACTCCTGTTGGCAGGGGGGAGTTACCGGACGCGGCGGGCTCTGGGCGGTGGCAGTGGCACCCTCGTCATGGCATGACGGGGTGGTGCGCTTCCGGGGTCCCGGTTCTCGCAGCGTGTGCGACGCGTCACTGACGGTATTTCCTAACTTTAGGAAGTTGCAAGCCGTTGCCGTACTCTGACCCCCGAACGGGGTACCTACACCCGGTAGTTGGGACGAGGAGAAGTTCATGCCGCCAAAGAGGCACCTGACTGCCCGCAGGGTCCGACTGGGGGCCGAGCTGCGCAAACTGCGCGAGGCGACAGGCATGAAGGCTCGGGAAGCCGCCGCTCTGCTCGGGGCCGATTCGGTGCAGATGAGCCAGATCGAGTCCGGCGTCGCAGGCGTGAGCGCCGAACGCGTACACCGCCTCGCCGCCCATTACACCTGCGCGGACGAGGCTCTGATCGACGCCTTGAAGGCAATGGCGACCGACCGCACCCGGGGTTGGTGGGAGGAGTACCGCGGAGTACTCCCACCGGTATTCCTTGACGTCGCCGAGTTGGAGCACCACGCGACATTCCTTCGCGAGGTGGTCATCACACACGTCCCGGGTCTTCTGCAGACAGCGGACTACGCCCGGGCGATCTACTCGTACATGGTCCCGGGGCTACCTGCGAGCGAGCTCGACCCGCGCGTGGAACACCGGATGAGACGCAGAGCCGTGATCGAGGGGGACAGCCCCACCCCGTACGAGACGGTCATCCACGAATTCGCCCTACGCATCCGTGTGTCCGACCGCCATGTTGCTCGCGCACAACTCCGCGAAATTCTGGATCAAATCGAGGGCGACCACGCGACGGTACGCGTTGTCCCCACCGACCAAGACGGATTCGCCGGAGCTGGAGCCTCGATGATGTACACCGGCGGCCCGGTACCCCAACTGGACACCGGACTACGGGATGCCCCCACTGGCACCGCGTTCATCGATGCCGAACCGCAGCTGAATCAGCTTCGAACATTGTTCCGTAAGGTGGAGAAAGCGTCGCTCGATCCCACGGCGTCGCGGGACTTCATCCATCGTTTGTCGAAGGAACTGTGAGGCGCACCCAATGACCCTGGCTCTGCACTGGCAGAAATCCACCTTTTCCGACGGCGGTGACGGCAACACCTGCGTGGAACTGGCCGTCACCGGCCCGCAGATCCACATACGCGAAAGCGACACCCCCACCACCGAACTCCTCACCACCCCCGCGACCTTGGCCAGCCTCTTGCGCACCCTCAAGGAGAGCGAGCAATGAGCAGAACCTGGCAGAAGTCCTCCTTCTCCGGTGGAGGAGACGGCAACAACTGCGTCGAACTCGCCAGCACCAACAGCCACATCCACCTCCGCGAAAGCGACACCCCCGCCGAGGAACTGCACACCACCCCCGCGACTTTGGCCAGCCTCATCCGCACCCTCAAGGCGAGCGAGCGCTGAGCCGGGCGGGCCCCGGGACCCGCCCCCTACCCTGGTGCGCACAGACGTCCTGTCGGGTGGAGGGCTTGTGAGCGGCGGTACCGATGGTGGCGTGGAGAACTCGATCTCCGGCGGGCGGCAAGGCATCGCCGTACAGGGGCGTACCTTCAACGGTCCGGTCACCCTCTACGGCGGCTCCGCCGGGCCCGCCCGCTCCGCCTACTGGGAGCACGTACGGAACATCGCGCCCACCCAACTCCACGACCGTGACGAGGAGTTGACGGAACTTGCCGCCTTCTGCCAAGGCGCGGGCGAGCACTCCTTCGCCTGGTGGCGCGCAGGCCCCTGGGCCGGAAAGAGCGCCCTGCTCGCGTGGTTCGCGCTGCACCCGCCCGAGGGCGTCCGCGTCGTCCCCTTCTTCATCACCGCCCGCCTGGCCGCCCAGAACGACCGAAGCGCCTTCGTGGATGTCGTACTTGAGCAGCTTGCCGAGCTTGTGGGTGAGCCGGTTCCGCCGCAGCTGACCGAGGCCACCCGGGAGGCGCATCTGTTGCGGTTCTTCGGGCGGGCCGTGGAGGAGTGCGAGGGGCGCGGGGAGCGGCTTGTGCTGCTCGTCGATGGGCTTGATGAGGATCGGGGGGTGACGGACGGGCCCGACGCGCACAGTGTGGCGGGCCTTGTGGCCCGGGTTCCGTACGAGAAGCTGCGGGTTGTCGTCGCGGGGCGGGCCAACCCGCCGGTCCCGGCGGATGTGCCCGAGGGGCATCCGTTGCGCGCGGCGTGCGCCGTAAGGGAGTTGGCGCCCTCCGCGTGGGCCGGGGCCGTCCGCAGCTCTGCCGAGCAGGAGCTGGGGCGGCTGTTCCGGGCGGGCGGAGACCACCTCGACGCGCTCGGGCTGCTCACCGCCGCGGGCGGTGGTCTCAGTCTCGACGATCTCGCCGAGCTGACCGGAGCGGCGCCCTTCCGGCTTCAGGACGTACTGCGTACGGCGTCGGGCCGCACCTTCGAGGTGCGCGAGGGGGCATACCTCCTTGCGCACCAGGAACTGCACCTCCAGGCAAGGTGGTTGATCGGCGAGGCGACGCTCGGGCAGTACCGGGAGCGGCTGCACGCCTGGGCCGCCGAGTACCAGGCGAGCGGGTGGCCCGCGCGGACCCCGCCCTATCTGCTGCGCGGCTACTTCGCGATGCTGCGCGAGCGCGCGGACATCCCCCGCGTCGTCGCCCTCGCCACGGACCCGTCCCGGCACGAGCGGCTGTACGGCGACACCGGCGGCGACGTGGCCACCCTCGCGGAGATCCGGGCGGGGGAGGAGGCGATCGTGGAGGCGGGCGGGCATCCGCTGCCCGACCTGCTGCGGCTCGCCGTGCAGCGGCACATCCTGCGGCGGCGCAACGCCGCGATACCGCGTGAACTCCCCGAGGCTTGGGCGGCGTTGGGGTACGCCGACCGTGCGGAGGCGCTCGCGCTCAGCATTCCGAGTCTGGAGGGCCGGGTCAGCACCCTCATCGCGGTCGCCGAGGCGCTCCGCCACCGCGGGGACGGCGAGCGCGCCGCCGAGGTGCTGCGGCACGCGGAGGCCGCGATCCGTCGTCTTGACCAACAGGGCGTCGAACCATGGCATTTCAAGAACCTGGTGGAGACGTGGCTCCGCTGGGGCGAGCTGGAGCGGGCGACGGCCCTCGCGGCCACCATCACCTCGTCCGCCGTACTGGAAAGCGTCGTTCCGCTCGTCACGACCGCACTCGCGGAACAGGGGTGGCACGACCGGGCCGAGGCGTTCACGGAGCGGGCCGAGAGCATCTACGTACGCGCGTTGGGGCTGCTCACGGCGGCCGCCGGTGCGGCGAAGGGCGGCGAGCACCAGCGGGCCGACAAGCTCTTCGGCAAGGCGGAGGAAGCCGTGGGCCGACGCGCGCCGTACCGCTCCGTCGGCATACTGCGGCGGATCGCCCGGGCTTACGCGGAGTTCGGCGCGTACGAACGCGGCGTCGCGTTCGCCGAAGGGCTCACAGGCGTGGGCCTGGCGGGCTCCCCGTCGGCCGCCGGCCGACGCATCGCGCATGCCGCGCACACGGAGATCGCCCTGGTACTCGCCGGTCGCGGGGACGTCGGCGGCGCGCTGGCGCTGGTACTGCCGGGCGTCGCGGCGGGAGTCGGCCCAGCAGCACCCACGACCACGTCCGCCTCGGCATCCACCACCCCGTCCACCCCGGCATCCACCGCCACACCCACCACCACACCCACACCGGAACCCACCCCCGCCTCCACCCCCACACTCCCCCTCGCCATCGCACGCGCCGCCCTCACCGACGACGTCCGGATGCAGTACGACACGTGCCTGGTGCTGATCGCCACCGGCCACCACGCCGAGGCCGAGACCATGGCCCGCGCCTTCCCCCACGGCTCCGACCGCGCGCCGATCGCCCTGGCCCTCGCGCGGGCCGGGGAGTGCGACCGCGCGCTGCGGCTGGCCGAGGACATCGCCACCGGGCACGCGGGCAGTCACGCCATGACTCGGGCCTTCTGCGAGTCCCTGACAGAGCAGGGGCGTCACGAGGACGCCGCGCGCGCCGCCCGGCGCCTCACCGACCGACGGGAAGTACTCGGACCCGTTTCCCTGGCCCTGGCCACCGCCGGGCAGCACGCCCGGGCGCTCGACCTCGCCGAGTCCTTGGACGGGGCCGCACCCGAGCCCCTGGACCTCGTCTGGCAGTGCAAGGTCCTGCTGGCCGTGGGGCAGCAGGACCCCGCGCGGAGTCTGGCGGCCACCATCCCCGACTGGACCTGGCGGGCGGTGGGCCTGGCCGCGGTCGCGCGCGACCTCGCGGCGGGCGGCCGCGCCGAGGAGGCGGAGACCGTCCTCACCCAGGCCGAGTCCGGCTACCGCGACGCCTCCCCCCTGCTCTCCGAGCTCCGAGACCGGACCGCCGTGGCCACCGCCCTGGCCAAGGCGGGCCACGACGACCGGGCACTCACGCTCCTCGACGGCATCGAGGAGCGGCTGCCCCCGTCCCCGGGCCCGCTCCGGAGTCCTCGCATCACCGTGCAGTACAACGCCGTGGCCCGGGCGCTCACCGCTGTCCGGCAGTTCGAGCGCGTACTCGGGATGGTGGCAGCCGCCCCGTCAGGGACCAGCGCCGACCTCTGGCTGATGACCGTCATCCGGAAACTGGCAGCCTCGGGGCAGCCCCGCCTCGCCCACGCGCTGGTCCCTGGTCTCTCCAAGGAGCAGAGCCGCGAGCACTGCCGCATGGGCCTGGCCAAGGACCATGCCGCGCGGGGTGAGTTCGACTTTTCGGTCTCCCTGGTCCGAGCCGCCTCCCCCACCACCGACCTCGGCCTGGAGATGTTGGCCGCGATCGTCGAAAGCCTCGCGAAGGACGGCCGGAGGGAGCGGGCCGACGAGCTCTACCGAGAACTCCTGTCGGCACCGGCCCCCGCCCCCTCGAACAACTGCGACACGCTCACGGCGACCGCCCGTGCCGCGTACGCCCTCGGCGACCACGAGACCACGACCGCCCTGCTCGACCGGGCCGAGCGGAGCGGCCAACTCGACTACGACGAAGGGAAGTCCGCGCGATTCGCCCGGGCCCTCGTCGCCACCGGCCAGGGCGCCCGCGCCGAGAGCTATGTCCAGGGACGTACCGGCGCACTCGACGACGCGGGCAGTTCCCTCTCCGGCCTTGTCGAAGCCCTCGCCGAATCCGGCGACATAGCCCGCGCGGAATCCCTGGCCCAGTCCGTCCCGACGTCCCCACGGACGACCGCCACCGCGTGCGCGGCGCTCGCCCTGGCGCTCCCTCCCGAGCGGGCGGCCAAGGCCGCGGCCCTGGCCGTTCACCACGGCGACTGGATCACAGCCCTCCCCGCGCTCCTCCACGCCGACCCCACCACCCTCGACGTCCTCACGACACCGGAGATCTGGCCCCGCCTGACGGCTTACTGAAGGCCGATGGCCCGACTCAGCCCCCGTACGACCCCACGAGCCGAGCCAACTGCCGCCCCGCCGACCGCAACGGCTCCTCGCTCCTGGCGACTTGGGCCGTCACCTCGGCTCCCTCCAGCGCGCTGATGACGGTGGTCGCCACCTCCCGCGCGTCAGCGGGGCCGAACCCGGACGCGAGCAGCCGCTCCTCGACGATCCGCTCCCAGCCGCGCAGCGCGTCGGCGCAGACCCGCTGGATCTCGGAGTCGGTGCCGAGCGTCTCCAGGGCAGCGGCGGTGACCGGGCAGCCGTCGGTCCAGCCGGACTCCCGCAGCGCGACGGCGAGTTGGGCGGCGCATTCCTCGATGGCCGCCCCGGGGTCGCCGTCACCCGCCAGCCCTTCGCGCAGCACCTCCGCGAACTCCTCGGCGCTGTAGGTGATCGCGGCGACCGCGACGGCTTCCTTGCCGCCGGGGAAGAAGTGGTAGACGGAGCCGAGCGTGGCCTCCGCGTCCTTGGCGATCTGTTTGATGCCGGTGCCCACGTAGCCCTGCCGCTGGATGAGGCGTGCGGCGACGACGACGATCCGGTCGCGGGTGCTGGGAGCGGTCTTCTCGGCCATGTGCGCCAGCTTACCCGTCATTGGTTAGAGCGTTCGTTCTAGAGCCGTGCTACGTTGTCCCCACGCACTAGATAGAGCGATCGTTCTAGTAACCCTCTGGAGTCACGCATGCCTTCCGCAGCGCAGTCCGTCACCGTCATCGGGCTCGGCCCCATGGGCCAGGCCATGGCCGCCGCCTACCTCGACCGGGGCTACGAGGTCACCCTCTGGAACCGCACCCCCGCCCGCGCCGACGCCCTCGTGGCCCGCGGCGCCACCCTCGCCCCCACCGTCGAACAGGCCCTGGCCGCCAATGAGTTGACGATCCTCAGCCTCACCGACTTCGACGCGATGTACGCGATCCTCGAACCCGCCAAGGACGCCGTCGCGGGCCGCACCCTGGTGAACCTCAGCTCGGACACCCCGGAGAAGGCGCGGGCAGGAGCCCGCTGGGTGACGGACCTCGGGGGCACGCACCTCACCGGCGGCGTCCTGTGCCCGCCGCCGCTGATCGGCACCCCTGACACGTCGACGTTCTACAGCGGCCCGCGCGAGGCGTACGACAAGCACCGCGCGACCCTTGAGGTCATCACCGGGAAGTCGGACTACCGGGGCGAGGACCAGGGCCTGGCCGCGCTGATGTACCAGCTGAACATGTTCATCTTCTGGCCCGCGATGATCGCCTACTGGCAGGCCGTCGCCGTGGCCGGTGCGCACGGCATCAAGGCCACGGAGATCGCCCCGTACGTCACCGAGAACTTCGCGGGCATGGGGCACTTCATCGACTTCTACGCCTCGCGCATCGACGAGGGCATTCACACCGGCGAGGTGGACCGGACCTCGATGGGGCTCGCCAGCATGGAGCACGTCGTCCACACGGCGGCGGACGCGGGCGTGGACACCGCGTTCCCGGAGGCCGTGCACGACATCTTCCGCCGCGTGGTGGCGGCGGGCCACGGCGCGGACAGCTTCAGCCGCGCCGTCGAGCTGATCAGGAAGAGCTGACCGGACACGGCCTGCCCCGCCCGCGCGAGCCGCAGCGTCGCGCGGGCGGGCCCGGCACCGGGCGTCAGGAGACCTTCGGCGCCACCCGCATCCCGATGTAGCAGTACTCCGTGCCGTCGGGCAGCGTCGAGAAGACCACCGGCATGTAGCCCTCGCTGAAGGACGGGCCCGCGCCGGTCCCCGCGAAGGCCGACTCCGTCACGGCGTACAGCTCGACGTCCAGCGGCGGCGAGAAGTCCTTCATGCCGTCCACGAACTCGTAGACCAGGTGCGGCCTGCCCGCCCGCTCGGAGACGGTGATGACGACACCGGCCCGCTTGTACGTACCGACGTACCGGGAGAAGTCCACCTCGGGCGCCTCGGCGGGCGGCTCGAAGGCGTCGGGCATCCGGACGTCCGCAAGCTCGCCGAGCAGCTCGCGGAAGAGCCTCGCGTAGAGCTCGCGCGCGCCGCCGCCGTTGGTGAGCAGCACGACGGCCACGCCCGCCGACGGCACGATGCGCAGATAGCCGTACTGGCCGATCGCGGCGCCGTCGTGGCCGTATCCCGTGACGCCGTTCCAGTCGTAGAGGGTCCAGCCGAGGCCCCAGCCGTCGGCGCTGACCGACCACTTGTCGGGCACGTCGGCCACCCGGCGCTGCATCTCGTCGACGGCCGCGGCGGACAGCAGCCGGGTCCCGTCGGGGGCCGTGCCGCCGTCGAGGTGCAGCTTGGCCAGGCGCGCCATGTCACCGGCGGAGACCAGGACGCGGCCGTAGGGGCCCGCGGAGCGCGGCATCAGGTCCCAGGCGGGGGCCGGGTCGGGGTCCTTGCCCGGCTCGCCGAGGTGGCTCATCGCGGTGCGGAACGCCAGCGCCTCCTCGGGCAGCGTCATGGAGCGCTCCAGGCCGAGCGGCGCGAAGAGGCGCTCCTTGAGGGCCGCGTCCCAGGTCTGTCCGGTCAGGACCTCGATGATCCGGCCGAGGACGTTGTACCCGAGGCTGCTGTAGGAGACCGCGGTGCCGGGGCGGCAGTCCAGGGCCACTCCCTTGGCGGCCTCGACGTACCGTTCGAGACAGTCGTCGCCGCGTCCGGCGTCGTAGGTGAAGTCGCACGTCAACCCGCCGGTGTGGGAGAGGAGTTGGCGGGTGGTGATGGTGCGCGTGGCCTCCTCGTCGGCCGTCTCGAACTCCGGCAGGATCTCCTTCACCGGGGCGTCCAGGTCCAGTTCACCGGCGTCGGCGAGCCGCATGATCAGCGTCGACGTGTAGATCTTGGCGATCGAGCCGGACTGGAACACCGAGTCCGTGGTCACCTCGACGCCGGTCCTGCGGTTCAGCACGCCGCTCGCCAGCTCGTGGATCTCCCCGTCGACCAGGACCGCGAGCGTGGCCCCCGGCACGTGGTGGGCGGCACGCAGTTCGTCCAGCCTGGTCTGCCAGTGCGCGAGGTCGAACGTGGTCTGCTGCGCGGTCTGCTTCTCCGACATGAGTCCCCTCCGAGGTGCTGCGACGACGACGGTGCGTACTTCGTTCTCTCGTTGCGAACACTGTACGCACGAAGAGCGCTGTGCGCAAGATGCGCACGGCGTGCGCTACGGTGGTGGGGTCCCGCAAGGAACACACGAGGAGGACGCCATGCCCGCCGAAAAGAAGCCCGAGATCGCCTCGGTGTGGACCCGCCCCCGCCGCCAGCGCGAGCAGCTGAGCCGGGAGCAGATCGTCGCCGAGGCCGTGCTGCTCCTCGACGCGGACGGCCTCGAATCGCTCAGCATGCGCAAGCTCGGCACCCGCCTCGACGCGGGCGCCACCTCCCTCTACCGGCACGTCGCCAACAAGGACGAGCTGATCGAGCTGGTCGTCGACGAGGTCTACGGCGAGCTCGCGGTACCCACCGCCACCGGCGCCGCGGACTGGCGCGACGCGGCCGCCCGCAGCGCCTACAGCCTGCGCGCGATGATCCTGCGCCACCCCTGGGTCGCCTCCGTGCTCGGCCAGGTCGGCCTGATCCACCTCGGCCCGAACGTGACGAAGATGTCCGAGCGGATGGCCGCCGTGTACGCCGCGGCCGGCTTCCCCGCCGACGAGATCGAGCAGGCCCTTTCCACCGTCATCTCGTACGTCATCGGGATGGCGACCAGCGAGGCCGCGTATCTGTCGCTGATCGCCCGCAGCGGCAGGACCGAGCGGGAGTTCGCGGAGAGCCTCCACGACGCGGGGCGGCAGGAGCAGCGGACCGAGAACCCGGAGAAGGCCCGCGAGGAGACCTTCGACTACGGCCTCCAGCGTGTGCTCGACGGGCTGACGGCGCGGCTCGCGAAGGACTGAAGGGGCAATTTCAAGCCCCCGAAGGGCCGACCGCGGCTCACAACAGGCCAGGTCGGCTCACGCGCCGACGGAGAACGGCCGGAATTGGATCACGGTGAGCTAAGTCATGCGCAGAGCCCGCGTAAATTGACGGCGCCTTCACATTCCCGTACGTAAGCTTCACCACATGGCCACGACTCCCTCCCCCGACCGGCGACGCACCGCCGACGAGGTCAACGAGGAGATCCGTGCGCTGTGGCTGCGTGCGGGCGGACGCTTGAGGCCCGACGAGCGGCGTGTGTACGAACGCCTGGTCACGGAGTGGGCCGAAGCCGAGGCCAACTCCTCGCCCACGCACGCCGCCTGAGGCTCCCGCCCGGGTTCACCTGCCCAGCGCCTGCGCGTCTCCCATCACCACGACCGGCTCGTCCGCCGGGTCCAGCGTCCGCAGCAACTCCTTCATCCGTGCCTTCGGCAGCGACACACATCCCTGTGTCGGACCTCCATGATCCACGTGCAGCCAGATGCCGCCGCCCCGGCCCGCGCCCAGCGGACGGGTCCAGTCGAGCGGCGTCACACCGGGTCTGCGGTTGTAGTCGACCGCGATCACGTAGTCGAAGGAGCCCGCCAGGGACTCGCCGTCGAAACCGGTGCCGCGCGCGGTGAACCCCGCTCCGCGGTCGTACGGGAGCTTCGTGCCGGGGTCGGGGAGCCTGCCTCCCGCGTCGGTCAACCCATAGACGCCGACGGGGGACTTGAGGTCGCCCTGGCGGTGGTGGTCCGTCCAGCCGCGCAGCGCGTTGTGCGCGGGCCAGGGGTCGGTGACGGGCCGCCAGCCCTGCCTGCGGTCCCGGCGTTCGTAGAGCATGGCCGTCGCGCGGTTGTCGTCGGCGGCGTCACCCGTGACCACGAGGGCCTGGCGCGATGTCTCCGGTAGCGCGGCCCTGGTCCTCGGGCCGAGTGCCGGTATCTCCCGGGGGAGTCGGGGCGCGGCGCTCTCGGGCGGCGCCGCCCGCACGCTCACGGACGCGGCCCCGCTCTCGCGCACCCCACCGCTCGTCCCGCACCCCGCCACCAGCAGGAGCAGTGCGGCGCTCACGGAGGCGCGCACGGACGTCTTGACGGAAGAAGGCATGGCTGTCTCCTCGAACGGCCTCTCGGCCGTGGTCACTTGGGGTCACTCGGGGTCGGTCACTCAGGCGCGAAGGTCGCCGAGCGGAGCACGCCGTCCGCCTCGGCGATGCGTGCCGTGGCGCCGTCGGCCACGCAGAGTTCGGCCGTGATCACCACATCGGGGTCGGGGGACTTCACGAGCGCGAGGTAGCTGCGCCCGCCGCCCGCGAGCACGCAGGACTTCGTGAGCGAACGGCCCCGGAGCTCGGGGGTGTCGCCCGCCTTCCTGGCGAGGGAGCCGCTCCGGTCGGCCCGCAGCACGAGCAGCATGCCCCTGTCCGGGTCGAGCCGCTCCAGCGGGCTGCACCAGCCGTCCGCGCCCAGCGCGTGGCACGGCTGTTTGTACGGCGCGAGGCGCTGCGTCCCGGCGAAGCCCGTCGCCGGACTCTTCGACCGGGCGTCCTCGCCGATCTCCAACGCCCGCCATCCTTCGGGCAGTCGCAGCCGCAGGGCGTCCAACTCCGGGTAGCTGACGGCCCGTTCCGCCTCGGGGGCGGGCGGTGGCGTGGCCGCGGGCGGTACGGCACCGGTCCCGCCGCCCCCGGACAGGCCCGGCAGCAGCACCCCGGCGAGGGCGAGCCCCGCCACCGAGGCCGCCGCGCCCGCCACGATCCGCCGCCTGCGGTTCCGTGCGGCCCGCTGCCGCACCCTGCCGATGCGGTCGGGGGGCGCGGACATCTGGGGCACGGCACGCTCCAGGAACACCCGCAGCTCCCGCTCCTCCCGTTCCGCCCGCTCCTCCTCCTGCTCCGCCGCCCGCGTCCCGTCGGCCCCGTCAGTCACAGCGGCCTCCCGTCACCGTTGGCAGCACCCCGCGCAACGTACGCAGCGCCTTGGCCGCCTGACTCTTGACCGTGCCCGGGGTGCAGCCGAGGATCCCCGCGGTCTCCGCCACGCTCAGGTCCTCGAAGTACCGCAGCACCACCACGGCCCGCTGCCGTGCCGGGAGCGCGCGCACGGCGCGGGCGAGCGACTGCTCCAGGTCCACGCTCGCGTACATGTCGAAGGTCCCCGCCCGCTCCGGCAGTTCGCCGTGCGGCACCTCGCCCCGCCAGTGCCGCCGCCACCAGGAGGTGTGCGTGGTGACGAGGGCCTTCCTGACGTACGCCTCCGGGTGCTCGCCCGCGATCCGGTGCCACTTGGGCCACACCTTGGCGAGTGCCGTCTGCAGCAGGTCCTCGGCGAGGTGCGCGTCGCCCGTGAGCAGCCAGGCCACGCGCAGCAGCCGGGGCCCCGCGGCGGCGACGAACTCCTCGAAGTCGCTGCCGCCGTCCATGTCGCCACCGTTCTCCTCGGTCTCCCACATCCCTGGAACGCGGTGGCACGCCGGTCGGGTTGCCCTCGTGCGCAAAGAACTCGTGCGCGAAGAAGAACTCGTGCGCAGAGAAAAAGAGGCCCGGAACCTTTCGGTCCCGGGCCCCTCATCGACGTACGAAGGACTACTTGTCCTTGTCCGCCACCGGCTTGCGGAGCGCGATGTTCAGCTCGCGCAGGCGCGACTCGTCCAGCTCGGTGGGCGCGCCCATCATCAGGTCCTGCGCGTTGCCGTTGAGCGGGAAGGCGATCGTCTCGCGGATGTTCGGCTCGTCGGCCAGGAGCATCACGATGCGGTCGACGCCCGGGGCGATGCCGCCGTGCGGCGGGGCGCCGAGGCGGAAGGCGCGCAGCATGCCCGCGAACTCGTGCTCGACGGTCTCGGCGTCGTAGCCCGCGATCTCGAAGGCCTTGAGCATGACGTCGGGCTCGTGGTTCCGGATGGCGCCGGAGGACAGCTCGATGCCGTTGCAGACGATGTCGTACTGCCAGGCGAGGATGTCCAGCGGGTCCTTCTCCTCCAGGTCCTTCATGCCGCCCTGGGGCATCGAGAAGGGGTTGTGGGAGAAGTCGATCTTGCCGGTCTCCTCGTCCTTCTCATACATCGGGAAGTCGACGATCCAGCAGAAGCGGAAGACGCCCTCTTCGAAGTGCCCGGCGCGCTTGGCGGCCTCGACGCGGACCGCGCCCATGATCTTCGAGACCTCGTCGAACTCGCCCGCGCCGAAGAACACGGCGTGACCGGCCTCCAGGCCGAGGCGCTTGGTCAGCTCCTGGACGTTCGCCTCGGTCAGGAACTTGGCGATCGGGCCCGTCAGCGAGCCGTCCTCGGCGACGCGCACCCAGGCCAGGCCCTTCGCGCCCTGCTCGACCGCGTAGTCACCGAGGCCGTCGAAGAACTTGCGGGACTGCGACGCCGTGTCCGGCACGGGCAGCGCGCGCACGTGCTTGCCCGCGAACGCCTTGAACTCGGAGCCCTCGAAGATGTCGGTGATGTCGACCAGTTCGAGCTTGGCGCGCAGGTCGGGCTTGTCGTTGCCGTACTTCAGCATCGACTCGCGGAACGGGATGCGCGGGAAGGGCGAGGTGACCTCGCGGCCGTTGCCGTACTCCGTGAAGAGCTCGGTCATCAGCTTCTCGATGGGCTGGAAGACGTCCTCCTGCTCCACGAAGCTCATCTCGACGTCGAGCTGGTAGAACTCGCCCGGCGAGCGGTCCGCGCGCGCGTCCTCGTCGCGGAAGCACGGCGCGATCTGGAAGTAGCGGTCGAAGCCCGAGATCATGAGCAGCTGCTTGAACTGCTGCGGGGCCTGCGGCAGCGCGTAGAACTTGCCGGGGTTCAGCCGGGACGGGACCACGAAGTCACGCGCGCCCTCGGGCGAGGTGGCGGTGAGGATCGGCGTCGCCATCTCGTTGAAGCCGAGGGCCACCATCTTCGAGCGGATCGAGGCGATGACCGAGGACCGCAGCATGATGTTCCGGTGCATGCGCTCGCGGCGCAGGTCCAGGAAGCGGTACTCCAGGCGGCGCTCCTCGTTCACGCCGTCCTCGGCGTTGATCGTGAAGGGCAGCGGGGCGGCCGCGCCGAGCACCTCGACCTCGGAGGCCTCGATCTCGACCTCGCCGGTGGGCAGCTCCGGGTTGACGTTCTCCGCGCCGCGCGAGACGACCTTGCCGTCGACGCGGACGACGGTCTCCTTGGACAGCTTGTCCAGGACCTCGGCGGCCTTGGTGCCCGGGCGGGCCACCAGCTGCGTGATGCCGTAGTGATCGCGGAGATCGATGAAGAGAATGCCGCCCAGGTCTCGGCGATTGTGCAGCCAGCCGCTCAGCCGGACGTCGGTGCCGACGTCAGAGGCGCGGAGCTCGCCGCAGGTGTGGGACCTGTACCGATGCATCGTCGTTCATCCAGTCTTCGCGAATAGGGGAGAGAGCAGACCCCCACAAGGCTACCGTCCGGTCGAAGATCGGTTTCCGGATATCCACGAGGGCCACCCGCCCGGGGCCGGGAACGGAGGGGCTCGGTGGCGGCTTCCCTGTACATCTTCCTAAAGTGGGTCAATGCGCACCGACGATCCCCTCTCGCAGGTGGGGGACGACTCCCTGCCTCCCGTACGGGACGTCCTGGCCGCCATCGCGACGGGACTGTGGCGCTGGGACAACGCCTCGGGGACCGTCACGCTCGACGCGGAGGCGGCCCGCCTGCTCGGCCTGCCCGCACGCGCCCAGACCCTGACAGAGGCGGGCGTACGCTCCCGTTTCCACCCGGTCGACTGGAACGAGATCTACGGCACCGTCCAGCTCGCCGTCGCCGAGGGCACCCTCGCCGAGGCCCGCCTGCGGATCATGGACGAGACGGGACGGCGCGTCCTGCGCACCGTCCGCAGCCGCTCCAAGCCCGTCGTGCACGACGCGACCGAGGCGTACGAACTGATCGGCACCCTCCAGGAAGTCACCGAGCCCGCGCCCGGCACCGCGGCCCGCACCCCCGTCACCGGCGACTGGCGCCGCTCCCGCGAGGCGTTCCTGCTCGACGCGGGCCGCGCGCTCGCCGAGGCACGGTCGACGGAGGAAGTGCTCAGGGTCGCCGCGGGGCTCTCCATGCCGGGGTTCTCGCCGGACGGGCTCGCGGTCTTCGGCGCATCGGGCGACCGGCTGACGATCATCGGGCACCACGGCCACCAGCCCGGCGACGAGGGGCCGTTCTCCGCGATGCCGCTGGACACCGACTACCCGGCCGCCGAGGTGGTGCGCACGGGCCGCGCCGTCTATCTCTCCACGCCGGAGGACTACCGCAGGCGCTATCCGACGACCTGGCCCCTGGCCAGCCAGTTCCAGCGGCAGTCCTGGGCGTTCCTGCCGCTGACCGTCGCGGGCCGCACGATGGGCGCGTGGATGGCGGCCTTCGCGTACCCCGTCTCGTTCACGCCCGACGAGCGCTCCGTCCTGACCACGGTCGCCCGCATGCTGGCGCAGGCCCTGTCCCGGGCCGGTGTCGCGGAGTCCGAGCGGGAGCTGACGGAGGGCCTGCAGCGCTCGATGCTGCCGACGCTCGGCCCGAAGATCCCGGGGATGAGCGTGGCCGCCCGCTATGTGCCGACCGGCGGCGGCCTCCAGGTGGGCGGCGACTGGTACGACATGATCCCGCTGCCCAACGGCCGCATCGCCTTCGTCATCGGCGACGTGCAGGGCCACGACGTGCGCGCCGCGGGCCTGATGGGCCAGCTGCGGATCGCCCTGCGCGCCTACGCCTCCGAGGGGCACCGCCCCGACGCGGTGCTCTCCCGTGCGACGCGCTTCCTCTCCGGGATCACGGAGTCCATCACGTACGGCTCCAGCGGCAGCGGCACGGACGGGGCCACCGAGTACGACCCGCGCTTCGCGACCTGTCTGTACGTCGAGGCGGACCCCGCGACCGGCGTCCTGGAGATGGCCCGCGCGGGCCACCCGGAACCGGCGATACGGATGAGCGACGGAACGGTCCTGCTCCGCCCCACCGCGGGCGGCCTGCCGCTCGGCATCGACCCGGACGCCGACTACCCGACGACCCGCCTCGTCCTGGAGGCCGGCGAGACGATGCTGATCTGCACCGACGGCCTCATCGAGACCGGCGGCCACGACCTCGACAGCGGCTGGGCGCGGATCAGGACGATCCTGGAGGGCCACGCGTACGACACGGAGGGCACGACCGGCGAGGGCGAGGGCCTCGAACTGCTCGCCGACACCCTCGTGCAGGCCGTGCACGGCCCCTCGTCGCACCACACCACGGGCCCGCTCGCGGACCGGCGCGAGGACGACATAGCGGTCCTTCTGCTGAGCAGGACGGCCCGCCCCGAGCAGCCCACGGACGCCCGCCGCACGGTCCTGACCATCGCCCAGGCCGAGCCCGAGCGCATCGTGGGCGCCCGCAGGCACCTGCGGGACCTGCTGCACGACTGGGCGGACGACGACCAGGTCGACTCGGCGGTCCTGATGGTCTCGGAGATGCTCACCAACGTCCTCGTGCACACGGACGGCGACGCCCTCCTGGTCGCCGAGGTCACCGGCGAGCCGGGCGCGCGCCGGCTGCGGGCCGAGGTCGCGGACGGCAGCGACGACCTGCCGCACAAGCGCAGGCCCGGCGAACTCGCCTCGTCCGGGCGGGGGTTGGTCCTCATGGAACTGCTCGCCGGGGCGTGGGGCGTGGACCCGCGCGGCGACGGCAAGAGCATCTGGTTCGAGCTCTACGAAGATGCCTCCGGCGGGGATGCGCCCTGAAGGGGCGCGGGGAACTGCGCGACCAGCCACATACGACCCGCACCTCTGAAAACTATGCCGTGCCCGCGTAGCGGTCGCGCAACTCGGAGATGATCCCGAACGCCGCCGCCGTCAGTGGCACAGCCAAAAGCATGCCGAGGATGCCCGCGACCGACGCCCCCGCCGTGATCGCCAGCATCACCACCGCGGGATGCATCTGCACGGTGCGGCTCTGGATCATCGGCTGGAGCACGTGGCCTTCGAGGACCTGGACGGCGAGCACCACACCGAGGGCCCACAGCGCGATGGCGAAGCCCCGGTCGGCGAGGGCGACCAGGATGGCGACCGCGCCGGACAGGAACGCCCCCAGATACGGGATGTAGGCGCCGACGAAGACCAGTGCGCCCAGGCCCCAGGCGCCGGGGACGCGCAGGATCAGCAGCCCGATCGTGATGCAGATCGCGTCGATGAACGCGATGATCGTCGTCCCGCGCATGAAGCCCTCGATGGCCTCGAAGGCGCGGCGCGCCATGGCCTCGACGATGTCGGCGCTGTTGCCGGGCGCCAGCGAGCGCAGCGCGTCCGTCGCCCGGTGGGAGTCGCGCAGGAAGAAGAAGACGAGGAGCAGCGCGAGGACCGCCATCGCGATCATCTCGCCGACGGTGCTCAGACCGGTGATCACCCCGGACGCGGCGGTCCCGCCGAACTTGCCGAGCAGTTCCTTGGCGTTGGACGCCATGTCGTCGAGCGAGGTGCCCGCCGCCCCGAGGTACTTGGAGAGGTCGGTGGCGGCCTGCTTGAGGGAGGAGACGATCTGGTCCCCGGTGTCGATCAGCGCCTTGACCACGATGTAGGTGGCGCCGCCGACGACGGCGACGACGGCCGCGCAGGTCAGCCCGGCGGCGAGGGACCGCTGCACCTTCATCCGCACCAGGCGCCGGTACAGCGGCCCCAGGAGCGCGGTCCCCAGGAGCGCGAGAAGCACCGGGGTGACCGCCGTCTTGAAGGTGATGCAGAGCCAGATCCCCACGGCGGCCACGCCGGTGACGAGGAGGGCGACCACGCACCAGGCGGCGGTGCGGCGCGCGGGCTCGGGCAGAAGGGTGCTCACCCTCCTACCCGAGCACGGCGGTGCGGAGCCCGCACCTTATGTACGGCTACATGCCGTGCACCGCGGGGACGGTGCCGAGCAGCCCCTTCTGGAAGTCCTCGAAGGCCTGCTGCAGCTCGGCCTGACTGTTCATCACGAACGGGCCGTAGTGCGCCATCGGCTCCCGGATCGGCTGCCCGCCGAGCAGCACGACCTCCAGGTCGGGGGCGTGCGCGTCCTGCCGCTCGTCGGCGCGCACGGTCAGCGAGGAGCCCGCGCCGAAGACGGCGGTCTGCCCCATGTGCACCGGACGGCGCTCGGCACCGACGGTGCCGCGTCCGGCAAGGACGTACGCGAGTCCGTTGAAGTCCTCGCGCCAGGGCAGCGTCACCTCGGCGCCGGGCCGCACGGTCGCGTGGATCATCGTGATCGGCGTGTGCGTGATGCCCGGGCCCTCGTGCCCGTCGAGCTCACCGGCGATGACGCGGAGCAGCGCGCCGCCGTCGGGGGTGGAGAGCAGCTGGACCTGGCCGCCGCGGATGTCCTGGTAGCGGGGGTCCATCATCTTGTCCTTGGCGGGCAGGTTCACCCACAGCTGGAGGCCGTGGAAGAGGCCGCCGGACATGACGAGGGACTCCGGCGGCGCCTCGATGTGCAGCAGGCCCGAGCCCGCCGTCATCCACTGGGTGTCGCCGTTCCGGATGGTGCCGCCGCCACCGTTGGAGTCCTGGTGGATGAAGGTGCCGTCGATCAGGTAGGTGACCGTCTCGAAGCCGCGGTGCGGGTGCCAGGGCGTGCCCTTGGGCTCGCCGGCCTCGTACTCCACCTCGCCCATCTGGTCCATCATGATGAACGGGTCGAGGTACTTGTAATTGATCCCCGCGAAGGCCCGGCGCACCGGGAATCCCTCGCCCTCGAAGCCGCTCGGCGCGGTGGTCACGGCGAGCACGGGGCGCGCGGTCGCCTCGGCCGGGGCCGTCACCCGGGGCAGGGTCAGCGGGTTCTCAACAGTCACTGCAGGCATGTTCGGTACCTCCTTGTGGGCTCACTTTAGTTGAACGTAGAACTTTCTGCCACCTGAACGACCGGAGCCCGGAGGACATTCCCTCCGGGCTCCACGGGTGGCTGGAAGCGGTCTACGGGTGAGCCCGCCGCGTCACTTCCCTCCCCTGCCGTCCCTCCCCTTGTGTGCAGGGGTGCCGCCCACCGACACCTCGTCCGCCGCCGAGCAGCTGCCGCGGCAGGTCAGCTCCACGGAGTTGTCCGGCGGATGCACGGTCGCCTCGTTGCCCGCGACCCGCGGCGGCACGATGCCGACGAAGGTGTACGTCACCTCGCCGTCCGCCGCGATGTCCGCCGTGGTGTCGAGATCACCGACGCCCCGGCCCTGACCGCACGAGGAAGGCGACGTCGCCGAGCAGACCCAGCTGAAGTCCTTCAGCCACTGCGGCAGGTCGTCCCGCACCCGCACGCCGATCGCGTCCGAAGGACCGGCGTTCTTCGCGGTCACCTTCAGGGTGAGCCGGTCGCCCGCCTTGTACGCCTCGGGCAGATGCGACTGCTCCACCGAGAGCGCGGTGTGCGGGCGCGGTGCCACCTGCGCCTGGTCGGTGCAGGCCGGGTCGCAGCCGGGGTCGGAGGTGTTGTCGGGCGGCTCGACCGTCGACGTCGCCGTCAGCTCGCCGGTCACCGAGGACGGCACCTTGCCCTGCTGCACGAAGACGACCTTGCTGCCGGGCGGCAGCGTCACCCGCTGGTCGAGCTTGCCCGAGCCCGACTTCGCCCCGCAGGCCGCGCCCTCCTTCACCGCGCACGTCCAGGCGAAGTCCTGCAGCTGGGGCGGAAGCTGGGCGGTCACATGGGCGCCCTTGGCGATCCCCGGACCGTCGTTCGTGACGGCGACCGCGAAGGAGAGGGGCTCCCCGGGGACGTACGGATCGGGATCCGCGACCTCCGTGATGCGCAGGCCCACCTCGTTGACGACGTCGATCGGGAGCTGCACGCGGTTGTCGCGCGGATTCAGGTCGTTGTCCGTCTCGCCGCGCACCAGGGCGTCGCTCGGCGCCTCGCCGACCGCGTCCGGGCCCGCCTTCACATCGAGCAGGACGGGCGGCGCCGCGGTGCCCGGCTGGATGACGTCCGGCCTGGTGCAGGTGACCGTCTGCTCCTCGACCGCGCAGTCCCAGCCGGGCGCCGAGACCACCTTCGGGGTCAGGCCCGGTGGCAGCGTCTTGACCAGCGTGGTGGCGGTCGAGGTGGGCGCCGCGAGCCTGCGGTTGCCGACGGTCAGGGCGAGCTGCCCGGTGCCGCCGGTGCGGAACTCGCCGCGCACCTCCTCGGTGACGTACAGATCCGGATCGAGCGTCGTCACCTTGACGTTGGTGATCTCGTGGAAGCCCGTCGACGCACCCGTCGACGCGGCGAAGCCCAGCTTCAGGGTCTCCGGCACGGCGGGCTGGCCCTTCACCTTCGCCAGGTCGAGCGGCCCGAGCACCCGCTTCATGCCGACGCCGTCGTGGAAGTCGATGGAGACGGCCAGCTCCAGTGCCGTCGACAGCTCGACCTTCACGGTCCGCTTCGCCTTCGCCCTGTCCCGCTCCCCGGCCACGGCGAGCGGCCGCTTCAGCTCGTAGTGCTGGATGTAGGCGTTGTCCGTGGACAGCGCCCCCCGCACGGAGATGGAGTTCGGCACGCGCCCAGGACCGCCCTCGCCCCTGGCCTGCGGCGGGTTGGTGAAGTTGCCGTACTGGTCGAGGCCGACGCCGAGATAGCCGCCCTCGATGCCGGAGTAGCCGAGCGCGCCGCCGTAGTGGCCCGCGTCCTTGGGCGACGCCTTCCCGTCGAGCAGGAAGAAGCTGATCCCGTCGGCGCCGCGCGGGGTCGTCGCCCCGTACTGGTACTGGTCGAAGGTCGCCGAGATCCCGGCGTTCGACGGCAGCGCGCGGTTGATCAGCGCGAAGCCGCTCTGGCGGTTGCCGTTGCCCGTCAGGCGCAGTGCGCCGTGGCCCGCCCTGTCCTTCGACGTGCCCTTGGGACAGCCCTTCAACGGTCCCTCCGCACCCCGGTGCCCCGTCAGGCACGCCCACCCGTCGGGGTCCGCGGGGCCCGCGGCCCGGCTGTACCACTCGGCGGTGTCGACTTCGGACCCGGCGAAGGTCTCGTCGATGAAGGTGTCCGCGTGTGCGGTGGTCGCGGGAAGCCCGAGACCCACGGCGGCGGCCAGAACGACGAGTGCGAGGCCGCGCGAGAGTTGACTACGCATGGTCACGATCAAGTCACGTAGAGCGACCGATCGCTAGCGGGGTGCGCCGTCCGGGTAGCGCTCCGCCGCGCGGGCGTGACCAGCCACAACGGACCCGCGGACGAAAAGCCCCCCAACCGGCAGAGCGTCACCCGTACATGCGCCGCATGGCGAAGTCCACCATCTGCTCGACGGCCTTCGCATCGAAGACCATCCGGTGCTCCCCCTCCATGTCCAGGACGAACCCGTACCCCGTCGGCAAGAGATCGATGACCTCCGCCCCGGTGATCACGAAGTACTTGGAGTCCTTGCCCGCGTACCGCCGCAGCTCCTTGAGGGAGGTGAACATCGGGATCACGGGCTGCTGGGTGTTGTGCAGCGCGAGGAACCCGGGGTTGTCGCCGCGCGGGCAGTACACCTTCGACGTGGCGAAGGCCTGCTGGAAGTCCTCCGCGGACATCGAGCCCGTGGTGAACGCGCGGACCGCGTCCGCGAGGGACGGCGGCGAGGGCTCGGGGTAGAGCGGAGACTGCTGGCCGTAGCCACCGCCGGGCATGCCCTGCATCTGCTGCGGCGGCGGCTGCGCGCCCGGCGGGGCGTACTGCTGCTGGGCGGCGGTGCCATCCATGGGCTGGCCGTATCCGTACATGGGCGCAAGCGTACCGAGGCGGGCCGGGGGCCCGGACGGGAATTTTTCTGTAGCGGTCGCTAGACAAAGAGGGGGCGGGGTGGCTACGGTTATTTGCATAGCGGGCACTACAGAAATGGGGCCCGCCACCGCACAGCGGCGCGCCGTCGACCCGGCCCGCGCCGCATCACCGAGGGGGACCCCATGACCGTCACCACGCCCGCACCCGCGTACGCCCGCACCATCGCCGGATCCGGCCCCGGCCTCCTCGTCGCACACGGCGCGGGCGGCTCGGTCGACGCCAACTACGGCCCGATCCTCGGGGAGTTGACGGCCGGCCACACCGTCGTCGGGGTCGACTTCCCCGGCACGGGCGGGACGCCGAGGTCCACCGAGCCGCTGTCCCTGGACGAGCTGGCCGACCAGCTGGTGGCGGCCGCCGACGCGGCGGGCCTCGACCGGTTCGCCGTGTCCGGGTACTCGCTGGGCGGTCCGGTCGCGATCCGGGTGGCCGCCCGGTATCCGGAGCGCGTGACGGCCCTGATCCTGACGGCCACGTTCCCGCGGGTCGACCACACCCTGCGCCTGACCGCGCGGCTCTGGCGCGAGCTGTTCCTGGCCGGCGACCGCGACCGGCTCGCCCTGTTCATGGTCCAGAAGGCCCTGAGCCCCGCCCTCCTGAACGGCCTGAGCGAGGCCGACCTGGCAGCCACGCTCAAGGGCACGGGCGAGAGCGCCCCCGCGGGCACGCCCGAGCACCTCGCGCTGATCGACGGGGTCGACGTGCGCGGCGACCTGCCCGGCATCACCGTGCCGACGCTGGTGGTCTCGGCGACCCAGGACCAGCTCGTGCCGCCGTCCCTGCACCGCGAGGTGGCCGCGGGGATACCGGGCGCGCGCCTGGCCGAGGTCACCAGCGGACATCTCCCGTTCGCCGAGACCCCGGCCGAGTGGGCGCGGCTGATCACGGACTTCCTGGCCGAGCACGATGCGTAAGGGGGCGCCTGCCCGCGAAGAGCGGCCGTGCGCCCGCGAAGAGCGATCAAGAGCGACAGCGCTCACACTTCGGGCATCAGGGGTTGCTTCTTATTACCGACGGGTAGCATCATCGTAGCTACTTGCTGGTACTCATCCCTTTCCTGCTTACGGAGCCTTCGCCATGGGCCACTACAAGTCGAATCTCCGCGACATCGAGTTCAACCTCTTCGAGGTGCTCGGCCGCGACAAGCTGTACGGCACCGGCCCGTTCGCGGAGATGGACGTCGACACCGCCAAGAGCATCCTCGACGAACTCCGCCGCCTCGCCGAGAACGAACTGGCCGACTCCTTCGAGGACGCCGACCGCAACCCGCCGGTCTTCGACCCGGCGACCAACACCGCCCCGGTCCCCGCCACGTTCAAGAAGAGCTACCAGGCCTTCATGGACTCCGAGTACTGGCGCCTCGGCCTGCCCGAGGAGATCGGCGGCACCACCTCGCCGCGCTCCCTGATCTGGGCGTACGCGGAGCTGCTGCTCGGCGCGAACCCGGCGATCTGGATGTACTCGTCCGGCCCCGCCTTCGCGGGCATCCTCTTCGAGGAGGGCAACGAGGCGCAGAAGAAGGTCGCCTCGATCGCCGTCGAGAAGCAGTGGGGCTCGACGATGGTCCTGACCGAGCCGGATGCCGGTTCGGACGTGGGCGCGGGCCGCACCAAGGCCGTGCAGCAGGAGGACGGCTCCTGGCACATCGAGGGCGTGAAGCGCTTCATCACGTCCGGTGAGCACGACATGTCGGAGAACATCCTCCACTACGTGCTCGCCCGCCCCGAGGGCCACGGCCCCGGCACCAAGGGCCTGTCCCTCTTCCTCGTGCCGAAGTACGAGTTCGACTGGGAGACCGGCGAGCTGGGCGAGCGCAACGGCGTCTACGCCACGAACGTCGAGCACAAGATGGGCCTCAAGGCCTCCAACACGTGCGAGATGACGTTCGGCGACCAGCACCCCGCCAAGGGCTGGCTGATCGGCGACAAGCACGAGGGCATCCGTCAGATGTTCCGCATCATCGAGTTCGCCCGCATGATGGTCGGCACGAAGGCCATCGCGACGCTCTCGACGGGTTACCTCAACGCCCTCGAGTACGCCAAGGAGCGCGTGCAGGGTCCCGACCTCGCGCAGTTCATGGACAAGACCGCGCCGAAGGTGACGATCACCCACCACCCGGACGTGCGCCGCTCGCTGATGACGCAGAAGGCGTACGCGGAGGGCATGCGCGCCCTGGTCCTGCACACCGCGGCTGTCCAGGACGACATCCAGGTCAAGGAGGCGAACGGCGAGGACGCGTCCGCGCTGCACGCCCTCAACGACCTGCTCCTGCCGATCGTGAAGGGCTACGGCTCGGAGAAGTCGTACGAGCAGCTGGCGCAGTCGCTCCAGACGTTCGGCGGCTCGGGGTACCTCCAGGAGTACCCGATCGAGCAGTACATCCGGGACGCCAAGATCGACACCCTCTACGAGGGCACCACCGCGATCCAGGGCCAGGACTACTTCTTCCGGAAGATCGTCCGCAACCAGGGCGCGGCGCTGAACGGGCTTGCCGAGGAGATCAAGAAGTTCCTCGCGGTCGGCACGGGCGGCGAGCAGCTGGCCGGTGCCCGCGAGGAGCTGGCCAAGGCCGCGGTCGAGCTGGAGGCCATCGTCGGCGTCATGCTGACCGACCTCGCGGCCACCGAGCAGGACGTGAAGTCCATCTACAAGGTGGGCCTGAACACCACGCGCCTGCTGCTCGCCTCCGGTGACGTCGTCGTCGGCTACCTGCTGCTCCGCGGTGCCGCGGTCGCCGCCGAGAAGCTGGAGACGGCTTCCGCCAAGGACAAGGCCTTCTACGAGGGCAAGATCGCGGCCGCCAAGTTCTTCGCCGCGAACGTCCTGCCGGGCGTCGCCAACGAGCGCAAGCTCGCCGAGGGCGTGGAGCTCGACCTCATGGAGCTGGACGAGGCCGCGTTCTGATCGCCGCGTTCTGATCGCCGCGTTCTGATCCATCGCTGTCCGGCGGCCCGTCCCCCCCTGTGGGGCGGGCCGCCGAGCCGTGTCGGGGCGCGGTGGACCGGCCGGAGGAATCCGCCTGTGACGCACGGTGGACTCGTCCGAATCCGCCGAGAATCGGCGGATCCTGAGCGCCCCGCCACCAGCGTGAACCCTGGTTAGGCTGGAAAGCATGAGTACCCCGCCCCGCTTCGACCGCGGCCACACCGAAGACCTGATGTCCTTCCTGGCGGCGAGCCCCTCGCCGTACCACGCCGTGGCGAGCGCCGCCGAGCGGCTTGAGAAGGCCGGTTTCCGGCAGGTCGAGGAGACCGAGGCCTGGGACGGGACGAGCGGCGGGAAGTACGTGCTGCGGGGCGGCGCGATCGTCGCGTGGTTCGTCCCCGAGGGCGCCACCGCGAACACCCCGTTCCGGATCGTCGGCGCGCACACCGACTCCCCGAACCTGCGCGTGAAGCCGCAGCCCGACGCGGGCGCGCACGGCTGGCGGCAGGTCGCCGTCGAGATCTACGGCGGACCGCTGCTCAACTCCTGGCTCGACCGGGACCTCGGCCTCGCCGGACGGCTCTCGCTGCGCGACGGCACGTCGCGGCTCGTGAACATCGACCGGCCGCTGCTGCGCGTGCCCCAACTGGCCATCCACATGGACCGTTCGGTGCACACCGACGGGCTCAAGCTCGACAAGCAGAAGCACATGCAGCCCATCTGGGGCCTCGGTGACGACGTCCACGAGGGCGACCTCATCCGCTTCCTGGAGGAGGAGACCGGGCTCGGCGAGGGCGACGTCACCGGCTGGGACCTCATGACGTACTCCGTCGAGCCGCCCGCCTTCCTCGGCCGCGACCGCGAACTCGTCGCGGGCCCCCGCATGGACAACCTCCTGTCCGTGCACTCCGCGACCGCCGCCCTCGCGGCCGTCGCCGCCCAGGAGGACCTGCCGTACATCCCGGTGCTCGCCGCCTTCGACCACGAGGAGAACGGCTCGCAGTCCGACACCGGTGCCGACGGCCCGCTGCTCGGCAGCGTGCTCGAACGGTCCGTGTTCGCGCGCGGCGGTTCGTACGAGGACAAGGCCCGCGCCTTCGCCGGGACCGTCTGTCTCTCCTCCGACACCGGTCACGCCGTGCACCCCAACTACGCGGAGCGGCACGACCCGACGCACCACCCCCGCGCCAACGGCGGCCCGATCCTCAAGGTGAACGTCAACAACCGCTACGCCACGGACGGTTCGGGGCGCGCGGTGTTCGCGGCGGCGTGCGAGAGGGCGGGCGTGCCCTTCCAGTCGTTCGTCTCGAACAACGCGATGCCGTGCGGCACGACCATCGGCCCGATCACCGCGGCGCGGCACGGCATCAAGACGGTCGACATCGGCGTCGCGATCCTGTCGATGCACAGCGTGCGCGAGCTGTGCGGCGCGGACGACCCGCACATGCTGGCCAACGCGCTCGTGGCGTTCCTGGCGGGCTGAGCACCGCTTCGCCGGATTGCCCCCGGCCTGCCGAAACGTGACGTCAGTGCGGTGTCAGCGGAACGTTAGCGGCGGCTGGCAGGCTGATCCGTGCAAGCCGGGGCCACGCAGGGCCCCGTTCGGCCCGCAGCCGGTCCGTGCCGCCATCCCCCCGTACGGCACGGGTCGGCTGTGTCGTGTCCGATGTGCGGCGGTACGGGGTAGTCATGACGGCATGAAACTTCTCGTACGCGACCGCATGCTCGGCATCGGCGACGACTACTGGATCGAGGACGACCAGGGCCGCAAGGTCTTCTTCGTCGACGGCAAGGCCATGCGGCTGCGCGACACCTTCGAGCTGAAGGACATGCAGGGCCGGGTCCTCATCGACATCAAGGCGAAGATGCTCGCCCTGCGCGACACGATGCTGATCGAGCGCGAGGGCGAGCCGCTGGCCCGGGTGAAGCGCAAGCGGCTCTCGCTGCTGCGCAACCACTACCGCGTGGAGCTGGTGGACGGCACCGAGCTGGATGTCAGCGGCAAGATCCTCGACCGCGAGTTCGCCATCGAGTACGACGGCGAGCTGCTCGCGGACATCTCGCGGCGCTGGTTCCGGGTCCGGGAGACGTACGGCCTGCACGTCGTGCGCGAGGACGCCGATCCCGCGCTGCTTCTCGCCGTCGCGGTGTGTGTGATCCGGCTCGCCGAGAAGGAGCGCGGGGAGGACTGAGTGGGGTCCGGCCCGGCAGGCCCCGACCCCCCAGTCGGCGCCCCACCGCATGCAGGTTACGGAGGGCGATGTTCCGCTTACCGAGAGTGGCCGAAGGGTCGGCCACTGTCAGTGAGAGAGGAATTGGGTGGCTATGTCTGCATGGCGCACCACGGGCACACGCGCCGCGTTCGCGGCCGGGCTCGGCATCGTAATGGCCCTCACCATCACCACCACGGCCGTGTCCGCACAGGCCTACGACGGGCACGACCCGGAGAACTCCGACTGGGGCGAGGTCCTCAAGACCTCCCCCGACGGCCTCCAGGCCAACGCCTGGGTGGCCCGGGTCCAGGGCCTGCAGGGAATCGTCGACACCGCGCTCTTCGAGTCGCACTACCCGACCACGCCCAAGGCACCGGCCGAGCAGTCCGGCGGCAAGAAGCTGATCGACCTCGCCCCCGCCGGCATCGGCATCGGCAAGGGCTCCGCGCTCTACTCCCGCGCGATGGGCAACAAGTTCCCCGCCACGACCTCCAGCGACACCCCGGTGCCCGCGCCGGGCGTCGCCTACGCGGACGCGGGCGGCGCCGCCGTCGACGTCGGCATCCCGTACATCCAGAACCCGACCGGCGGCACCCAGCTCTCCCCGCTCGGCATCCACGTCGAGGGCATCACCGTCTCGGCGATGAGCGTGCCCGGCAAGCCGGTCCACTTCACCGGCGGCGCGGCCCGCGCCTCGCTCTCCTCGATGGGCGCCGACCTCATCAAGATCCCGCCGCTGTGGCCGGTGAACTTCGGCGCCCGCATCCCGGCCGACTACTCCAAGCCGCCGGTCGCCCTGGCCACCACCAACGAGCAGGTGACCACGGACAACAAGGGCAAGCCCACGCTCGGCGAGGACAAGCACTACAAGTACGACGCGAAGGCCACCAGCGGCTACGTCAACGCCATCCACGCCTCGATCCTCGGCACCGAGGTCGCGGACGTGACGATCGGCCACGCCGCCGTGCTCCGCGACGCCTCGCTCACCGACCAGCTCAAGGACAAGCTGCCGATCGACAAGCTGCCCAAGCTGCCGGACTTCGGTGACGTGAAGATGCCGAAGCTGCCCGACTTCAGCGGCAAGCCGTAGCGGTTCCCGCACCCGCCCGGCCGTCGGCGCCTCGGAGGCGCC
>NZ_JBHYJI010000022.1:0-132138 GCF_042740435.1 Streptomyces sp. NPDC059002
GCAACAGGCCGTGTCGCACGGCCTGTTGCAGGCACCCCTCCGCCGTGTGCGGCGGCCGCTGCCCGGCGGCTCACGAACGGGCGCGCAGGCGGGCGACCAGTTCGACGGTCCTGTCGCGGCGCGCCCAGGCGATCCAGGCGAGGAACGGGATCAGGACCAGCGGCGTCGCCGCGTTCTCCCCGCCGAGCGCGGTGACGGTCACGATGAACGCGCCGACCATCAGGCCGACGAACGCCGTGGCGGCCACCGAGGACAGCAGCGGGATCAGCAGCGCGATGCCGCCGAGCAGTTCGAGCGCGCCGATGGTGTACATGCCGGGCGCGCCCCAGCCGAGCCTGTCGAAGGCCTCGACGGCCGTCGGGTGCGCGATCAGCTTGGGCACGCCGCTCGCGACGCCGAAGAAGACGGCGAACAGCACCTGGAGGGTGCGCAGCGCGACGCGGGCGGCCCGGCCGCGGGCGGGGGTCTTGGTGCGGGTGGTGGCGCGGGGGGCGGTGGTGGCGCGGGGGGCGGTGGTGGCGGTGGCGGACATCGGGGTCTCCTCGGTGCGCGGGTGCGTCGTGCTGTCACAGAGGTAGACCGGCCCGCCCCGCGGAACTCATCGCCCCGGCACGGAAATTCACCGCACGCCGCCGCCCCGGCTCACCCCACCGGCACCGCCCGCACCCATACCCCGTCGTCCGTCAGGTACGTGTCGACCTTCAGGCCCGCCTCCGCGAGCGCCTCCTCGAACTCCTCCTTGGTGAAGGGGTGGGCCAGGAACGTCTGGGTCCAGATGGCGTCCGGGAAGATGTACTCCGCGCGGACCTGGTTCACGCCGTCGCCGACCGGGTCCGCCGAGAGGATCCGGACCGTGTAGCCGGCCGGGTCGACCCGCTCCCTCGGCAGGTTCGTGTGGTAGTCCGCGCCCTCCCGCTGGAACAGCACGCAGCCGTCATCGGTGACATGGCTCCGGCAGGCCCGCAGGATGCCGCGCCGCACCGCCGGGTCGCCGTTGTGCACGAGGAACGACCCGAGCATCACCACGGAGAACTTCTCGTCCAGGTCGAGCCCCTCGATCGTGCTGCGGACCGTCCGCACCCCGCCGTCGAGTTCGGCGACCTTCTCCAGCATCTCGGGCGACTCGTCCACCGCCGTCACCCGGAAGCCCCGCTCAAGGAGCGGCCGGGTCACCCGCCCCGCGCCGCAGCCCAGTTCCAGAATGTGCGCCCCGGCCGGCACGGCCGCGGCGATGACGTCGGGCTCGTCCCCGACGGACAGGCGCGTGTACAGCTCGACCGCGCAGCCGTCCGGAGTGATGGCCCCTGGTCCCGATCCCTCGTATCCCGCACGCATCTCCAGGCTCATGCCCCGGCCAACGAAGGGCGTCGATGGCCCGTTCCCGCCATCCGCCGCGCCCTCGCCGCCTACAGCGGAAACCAGCCATGCCCTCCGTACCAGTGCCCGCCCGCCCGCAGATGGTCGCCGACGGCCCTCTCCACCCTGGTCCGCCTGGGCAGTTGGGCCACGGCGAGATCACGGTCCCCGAAGACGAAGGAGACGGGCGTCCCGTCGTCCGGGTCCTGCCCGTACCCCTGCGCCAGATGGAATCGGTCCTGGAAGCGGACGATGTTCGAGTCGGCGGGAAGGTAGCGCCTCAACTGCGGATCGAGCAGCCACGAGTGGCACACAGCTGTCTCGAATCGTTCTTCGGGGAAGTGGCGCGCGAAGAACTCCCGCGCAAGATCGATGGATTCGTCGCACGCCTCGGGGCTCAACTGCCCCCGGAAATCGGCGATGTGGAGGTTCAGACACGGGTCCCCCGGTCCTGCCGCGTGCCCGGCCGCGGCCGTCGCGCCGCCCATCCGCCCGCCCAGCACGGCCCGCTGGAACTGCAGTCGCCCCAACTGGTAGAGCTCACCCCGGAAGTGCAGGGCGAGCCAGCCCGGCACGACAAGACCCCGGCTGCCGCGCGCCCTGCGGTGCACCGCCAGATGCCGCCCGAGGTCGGCGAGGGTGCGGCGGGACACGTCGTCGGGGATGCCACGACCGCGGTGATAGGCCCGCGCGTACGGCAGCGCCGCGACATACACGTACAGGAAGAAACAGCGCCCCAGCTCCCCGAGCCCCGCCGGGAGCACCGGGAAATCGGGGCCGCCGCCGGGCCTGCCCATGTCGCGTACGAGCGCGTCGAGGCAGCGATCGAGCAGCTTGCGGGCCTCCGGGTCCCGCCACAACCGGTCACGCAGCGCCACGAGATCGTTGATGTCCTCGTGCGGTACGGCGAGGTCGAGCAGTACGTCCGGCAGCTCACCGGCGTCCGGAAGAACCGCCTCCACCTGAGGCTCGCCCGCGCCCTCAAGTCCGCCGAGCCATCCGGCGAGGTCTTTGTCCGCCCGCAGCGCTTCCAGCACGTGCTCACCCTCTTATCCTGGAAGGAGGAGATGACCTGTCATGACGCGCACAGGCAGTGAACCGGTGACCGCGCGCAGTCCGCTGCGCATGCGCTTGTGGTTCGGCGTCTGGGGCCTGATCTGGGCGGTCTTCGGCACGGTCGCCTTCGCCCTCACCGGCCGCACCGGGTGGGCGGTGGCATGCGGCGTACTGTGCCTGATCGTCCTCACCGACCTGACGCTGGTCCTGCGCCACATCCGCCAGGGCCCGCACTACCAGCCGGGACGCGACGTCCCGCCGTACGAGCCGCAGGACAAGCCTTAGCCCTCGCGGCGATCCCCGCCATCGTCGAACCGCGCCGCAGCCACATACTCCGGCTGCGGATCGAGCGCGGCCGCGAGGCGGAAGTGGCGCCGCGCCTGCTCGTCGCGCGCGCCGCGCTCATAGGTGCGGGCGAGCGCGAAGTGCGCGAACGCGTTGTCCGGCTCGCGCTCCAGGACGATGCTGAACTCCAGCTCGGCGGCGCGTAGTTGCGCGGCGGCGAAGAAAGCGCGCGCCCGCAGCAGCCGCGCCGCGGTGTTCTCCGGGTGCGCGGCGATGACGGTGTCGAGCAGCTTCACGGCGCCGCGTGGATCCCGGGCGGCGAGGAGCTGCTCCGCCGCACGGAAGTCGATGACATGCGTCTCCGGGGTGATGTCGGGCACGCTGGATTCCTTCCCTCGCTCCTCAGTGCCAACGCCCGCCGCGGCCCCGCCTATTCCCCCCGTTCCCCCGCGCACCCCGCGCGCGAGGGTGCGTCAGGGCGCGACGACCGCCAGTACGACCCCCAGCACGACGAGCGCCACCCCCGCGCCCACGAAGGCCCGGTCAAGGCCCGTCCGCTCGCCGCCGAGCAGCACGGTCTCGCGCGGATCCTCGATGTCGTACGCGATGCGCACCCGGTCGCCCGACGCGAGCGGCCTGCGCCGGGTGGGCGGCACGGGCGACACCACCTCGACGACCCGCCCGTCGCCCGTCTCGAACTGCAGCGTGGGCCGCTCCGCACCCGGCGGCGCCGCTTTGACCAGCGCCTGTGCCACCGCTCCCGCGGCGGTGATCCGCCGGGTCTGCCGCAGGCCGTACGCACCGGCGAGGGCCGCGACCAGGCCCCCAATAGCCGTGAACGCCGCCAGTACGACCACTGACCGCCTCCCCTAGGACGACTGATGGGACCCTGACACGACACCGACCGAACCTACCGGGACGCCCTCCTACCGGGACGCTTCCCTACTGGGACTGGGACCGGGACGCCTCCCGCGCCCGTCGCGCCAGATCGGCCCAGACCGCGTCGACCCGCTCGGCGAGCCCCTCCAGGGGCCCGTCGTTGTCGATGACGACGTCGGCGATCTCCAGACGCTTCTCGCGCGTGGCCTGCGCCGCCATCCGCGCGCGGGCGTCCTCCTCGCTCATGCCGCGCAGCCGCACCAGGCGGTCCAGCTGGGTCTCGGGGCCCGCGTCGACGACGACCACGAGGTCGTACAGCGGCGCGAGGCCGTTCTCGGCGAGCAGCGGCACGTCATGGACGACCACCGCGTCGCCGGACGCGGACTGTTCGAGTTCGGCGGAGCGGGCGCCGACGAGCGGATGGACGATCGAGTTGAGGACGGCGAGCTTCGCCGCGTCCGCGAAGACGATGCCGCCCAGCTTCGGCCGGTCCAGCGAACCGTCCGGAGCGAGGACCTCCCGCCCGAATGCCTCAACGACGGCCGCCAGACCCGGAGTTCCCGGTTCCACCACCTCGCGGGCGATCTTGTCCGCGTCGATCAGCACGGCACCGCGCTCCACGAACAGCCGCGACACTTCACTCTTGCCGGCGCCGATCCCGCCGGTCAGGCCCACCTTCAGCATGACCGGCAGCTTAGGGCCTGGCGTTACGCGTCGCCCTCCCGCTCCGCCAGGAAGCGTTCGAATTCGAGGCCGATCTCGTCGGCGGACGGGATGTCCATCGGCTCGGCGAGCATATTGCCCCGCTCCTGGGCGCCGGCCGCCGCGTCGTACTGGTGCTCAAGACCCTGGACCAGCGCGACCAGCTCCTCGTCGCCCTCCTGGATCTGCCGGTCGATCTCGGTCTGGGTGCGGTGCGCCTCGGTGCGCAGCCCGTGCGCGACGCCGGGCAGCACCAGACCGGTGGCCGCGGTGATCGCCTCCAGGACGGTGAGCGCCGCGTCCGGGTACGCGGAGCGCGCGATGTAGTGCGGAACGTGCGCGGCCACGCCGAGCACGTCGTGGCCCGCCTCCAGGAGGCGGTACTCGACCAGGGAGGCCGCGCTGCCGGGCACCTGCGCCTCGTCGAAGGGGCTGCGGTGGCCCGGCACCAGGTCGGTGCGGTTGCCGTGCGGCGTGAGGCCTACGGGACGGGTGTGCGGCACGCCCATGGGGATGCCGTGGAAGTTCACCGACAGGCGCACACCGAGCCGCTCGACGATCTCCTTGACGGCCGCGGCGAACCGCTCCCACTCGATGTCGGGCTCGGGCCCGGAGAGCAGCAGGAAGGGCGCGCCGGTGGCGTCCTGGACGAGGCGGACCTCCAGCGTCGGCACCTCGTAGTCGGTCCAGCGGTCGCGCCGGAAGGTGAGCAGCGGGCGGCGGGCGCGGTAGTCGACGAGCCGGTCGTGGTCGAAGCGCGCCACCACCTGCCCGGGAAGGCTGTCCGTGAGCCGCTCGACGATCTGGTCGCCGGTTTCGCCCGCGTCGATGTATCCGTCGAAGTGGTAGAGCATGACAAGACCGGCCGACTCCTGGGCGAGCGCCATGTCGACGACGGCGAGGCCCTTCGGCTCCCATGCGTACAAACCCTGCGGATCAAGCACTGTGACCGCTCCTCCTCGTGTTCGTAAGGAAGAACGCACGCAGAGACACGGGCATTCCCGCCCGCGCCTCTTCACAGTGACTCCTCACCCGCTCCTTACCCCTCCCCGGCCCGGACCACCGGCTGCCACCGTTCGTATGCGTGAACACGGCCAGGAGAACACCGACTTCACCCCCTCCACCTGACTGACATCCACTCAACTGCCCGCCACCGCATGGAAGTTGTCCAGAACTCAACGACACCCCTCCCCGTAGCCGTCATCCAGGTCCATACCTTGACGCGAACATGCCCCACCCCTACGTTCATGTGCGCACCCAAGGTTCACGTACGAGAACCAAAAATCCATCGCGTACCGCTACGGGAAGGCCACCCCACATGCGCACCCGCCGAACCCTGCTGACCGCCCTGCTCGCCGCGACCGCCGCCTCCGGAGGGCCGGCCGCCATCGCGACCGCCGCGCCCGCGCCCGCGCGCACCATCGAGGTCTCCACGGCCGCCGAGCTGAAGGCGGCCCTCACCGACGCCTCCCCCGGCGACACGATCCACCTCGCCGACGGCACGTACTCCGGGAACTTCAAGACGTCCGTCGCGGCGGGCGCGAACTCCCGCATCACGCTGACCGGTTCGCCGAAGGCGGTACTCACCGCGGGCGGCGGCTACGGCCTGCACCTGAACGGCTCCTCCTACTGGACGGTGCAGGGCATCACCGTCACCGGCGGCCAGAAGGGCATCATGATCGACTCCGCGCGGGGCGTCGTCGTGGACACCGTCACGGTCCACGGCCTCGACATGGAGGGCGTCCACTTCCGCACGTCGAGCAGCGACGGCGTGATCAAGAACTCGCGGATCTACGACACCGGGAACGACGACCGCGGCATGGGCGAGGGCGTCTACGTGGGCAGCGCCAACACGCTCTCCGACAAGAGCGACAACGTACAGGTCCTGGGGAACACGATCGGCCCGGACGTCGGCGGCGAGGCGATCGACCTCAAGGAGGGCACCACCGGCGGCAAGGTCTCCGGCAACACCTTCGACGGCAAGGGCCTGACCGGCAACAACTACGACGACTCGTGGATCGACGTGAAGGGCAACAACTACGTCATCGAGAACAACACCGGCAAGAACACCACGAACAACGGCTACGAGACCCACACCCAGCAGTCCGGCTGGGGCTGCGGCACGGTCTTCCGCGGCAACAAGTCCACCCTGACCGGCGCGACGGGCGACAAGCAGCTGGCGATCAACGTGACGAACTACAGCGCGAACTGCAGGACGACGGTGTACGCGAGCAACACGGTGACGGGCGGGAAGGGCTTGACGAACATCGAGGTGACTCCCTGAGAGGAAGGTCCCGAAGGGACGAGCTCACCCAAGAACAAAGAAGCGGGCCCGCACCTCCGAAGAGGTACGGGCCCGCAACGTTCAACCGCTGCTACCGCCTAGAGGCGAGAGTCAGCTCTGGCCACCCGCGAGCTTCTCACGCAGCGCGGCAAGCGCCTCGTCCGAAGCAAGCGCGCCGGAGTTGTCGTCCGACTCCGAGGAGTACGAACCGCCGCCGCCACCGGTGCCGGCGGCCGGAGCCGCGCCACCGGGAGCAGCCGCACCCTCGGCCTCGGCCTGGGCGTCCGCCTCGCGGGACTTGATGACCTGGGCCTGGTGCTGCTCGAAGCGCTGCTGCGCCTCGGCGTACTGGCCCTCCCAAGCCTCGCGCTGGGTCTCGAAGCCCTCGAGCCAGTCGTTCGTCTCGGGGTCGAAGCCCTCGGGGTAGATGTAGTTGCCCTGGTCGTCGTAGGACGCGGCCATGCCGTACAGGGTCGGGTCGAACTCGACGGCCGACGGGTCGGCGCCGAAGGACTCGTTGGCCTGCTTCAGGGACAGCGAGATCCGGCGACGCTCGAGGTCGATGTCGATGACCTTGACGAAGATCTCGTCGTTGACCTGGACGACCTGCTCCGGGATCTCCACGTGGCGCTCGGCCAGCTCGGAGATGTGGACCAGGCCCTCGATGCCCTCGTCGACGCGCACGAACGCACCGAACGGAACGAGCTTGGTGACCTTACCGGGAACAACCTGCCCGATCTGGTGCGTGCGGGCGAACTGCTGCCACGGGTCTTCCTGCGTCGCCTTGAGCGACAGGGAGACGCGCTCGCGGTCCATGTCCACGTCGAGAACCTCGACGGTGACTTCCTGGCCGACCTCGACAACCTCGGAGGGGTGGTCGATGTGCTTCCAGGAAAGCTCGGACACGTGGACGAGACCGTCGACGCCGCCGAGGTCCACGAACGCACCGAAGTTGACGATCGAGGAAACGACGCCGGAGCGGACCTGGCCCTTCTGCAGGGTCGTGAGGAAGGTCTGGCGGACCTCGCTCTGGGTCTGCTCGAGCCAGGCACGGCGGGACAGGACCACGTTGTTGCGGTTCTTGTCCAGCTCGATGATCTTGGCCTCGAGCTCCTTGCCCACGTAGGGCTGGAGGTCGCGGACGCGGCGCATCTCGACGAGGGAGGCCGGCAGGAAGCCACGGAGGCCGATGTCGAGGATGAGACCACCCTTGACGACCTCGATGACGGTACCGGTGACGATGCCGTCTTCTTCCTTGATCTTCTCGATCGTGCCCCAGGCACGCTCGTACTGAGCACGCTTCTTGGACAGGATCAGACGGCCTTCCTTGTCCTCCTTCTGGAGAACCAGGGCCTCGATCTCGTCACCAACCGCGACGACCTCGTTCGGGTCGACGTCGTGCTTGATGGAGAGCTCTCGGCTCGGGATGACGCCTTCGGTCTTGTAACCGATGTCGAGCAGGACCTCGTCCCGGTCGACCTTCACGATGACGCCGTCGACGATGTCGCCGTCGTTGAAGTACTTGATCGTCTCGTCGATCGCGGCGAGGAAGGCTTCCTCGTTACCGATGTCGTTGACCGCTACCTGCGGAGTGGTGGCGGTGGTCTCGGTGCTGCTCGTCATGTGGGAAAGGGCTCCGGTACGGACATTGAAGTCGTAGGTACTGCAACGCCGGAGCCGATTTCGCTCTGCAGAAGCCGGACAGCCTAGGAAGCGCGACTTCCGCGAAACGGAAGGCGCCTCGACAACCGAGGGGACATACAACAGACGCGAGCGCAGCCTGCTATGTCTGAGGAGCGCAGGCTCGCAGCGCAACTTGTAGCATACGGGGGCAGCCGGACAGGGTCAATGCGCGAAGGCGCACACCCGGGGCGGAACACCGCATACCCGGCACAATTCCTGTCGCATGAGGCCACACGGGCCGCACAGCGCCCCCTTCGCGACGAGATCCGATGAAGGATACGGAAGATTACGACGATGGAGCCGATCATCCAAGAGTCCGAGCTGCCCGAACCCGAAGCCACCCGGCGTGACGCGAACGTCACGGAGAGCAGCCGCGCGAACCGCGGCTGGTGGGACCGGAACGCCGATGAGTACCAGATCGAGCACGGCACGTTCCTCGGGGACGACCGCTTCGTGTGGGGCCCCGAGGGCCTCGACGAGGTGGAGGCGGAACTTCTCGGTCCGCCCGAGGAGCTGAAGGGCAAGGACGTCCTGGAGATCGGCGCGGGCGCCGCCCAGTGCTCACGCTGGCTCGTCTCGCAGGGTGCGAGGCCCGTGGCCCTCGACCTCTCGCACCGCCAGCTCCAGCACGCGCTGCGGATCGGCGGAAACGTTCCCCTGGTGCAAGCCGACGCCGGAGTGCTGCCCTTCAAGGACGCCTCCTTCGACATGGCCTGCTCCGCCTACGGGGCGCTGCCCTTCGTCGCCGAGCCCGTCCTCGTCCTCAAGGAGGTGCATCGCGTGCTGCGCCCCGGCGGGCGCTTCGTCTTCTCCGCGACGCACCCCATCCGCTGGGCGTTCCCGGACGAGCCGGGCCCGGAGGGCCTCTCCGTAGCGGCCTCCTATTTCGACCGCACTCCTTATGTGGAGCAGGACGAGCAGGGCAACGCCGTATATGTGGAGCACCACAGGACGATCGGCGACCGGGTGCGGGACATCGTGGCCGGCGGCTTCCGGCTCGTCGACATCGTCGAGCCCGAGTGGCCCGCCTGGAACACGCAGGAATGGGGCGGCTGGTCCCCGCTGCGCGGAAACCTGATCCCGGGGACGGCCATCTACGTGTGCGTACGAGACTGAGTACGTGATCGGTCTCCGTAACGACGCCCTGGATCTCCCCGTACGCGACGCGCTGCCCGCCCTCCGGTCCGCCCTGGAGGGGCCGGGCAGCGCGGTGCTGTGCGCCCCGCCCGGGACGGGCAAGACGACGCTGGTGCCGCTGGCGCTCGCCGGGCTGCTCGAAGGGGCCGACGGCGGGGAGCGCCGCGTCGTCGTCGCCGAGCCGCGGCGCATCGCCGCACGGGCCGCCGCGCGGCGCATGGCGTGGCTGCTCGGCGAGAAGCCGGGCGAGCGCGTCGGCTACACCGTGCGCGGTGAGCGTGTGGTGGGGCCACGCACGCGCGTGGAGGTCGTCACGACAGGGGTCCTGCTGCAACGCCTCCAGCGCGACCAGGAGCTGACCGGCGTGGACGTCGTCATCATCGACGAGTGCCACGAGCGGCACCTGGACGCGGACACCGTGGCGGCCTTCCTGGTGGACGTGCGCGCCGCGCTGCGGCCCGAGCTGCGTCTGGTGGCGGCGTCCGCGACGACCGACGCCGAGGGCTGGGCGCGGATCCTCGGGGACGCCCCCGTGGTGGAGGCCCGGGGCATCGCGCACCCCGTGGAGGTGGTGTGGGCGCCGCCCCCGCGCCCCGTACGGCCGCCGCACGGCATGCGGGTCGACCCCGCGCTCCTGACCCATGTGGCGTCGGTGGTGCGGCGGGCCCTCACCGAGCGCACCGGCGACGTCCTGTGCTTTCTGCCCGGAGTCGGTGAAATCGCCCGGGTGGCGGGGCAGTTGGGCGACATCGGGGACGTCGAGGTGCTCCAGGTGCACGGGCGGGCGCCCGCGGCCGTGCAGGACGCGGTGCTTGCCGGGGGCGAGCGGCGGCGGGTGGTGCTCGCGACGTCCGTGGCCGAGTCGTCCCTGACGGTGCCCGGGGTGCGGGTGGTGGTGGACTCGGGCCTGGCACGTGAGCCGCGGGTCGACCACGCGCGCGGCCTGAGCGCCCTTGCGACGGTGCGGGCATCACAGGCGGCGGGGCGGCAGCGGGCGGGCCGGGCAGGGCGTGAGGCGCCGGGGGCCGTGTACCGGTGCTGGGCGGAGGCGGAGGACGGGCGTCTGCCGCGTTTTCCCGCGCCGGAGATCAAGGTGGCCGACCTCGCCGCGTTCGCCCTGCAGACGGCGTGCTGGGGCGATCCCGACGCCTCCGGGCTCGCCCTGCTCGATCCGCCGCCGGGCGGCGCGATGGCGGCGGCGCGCGACGTCCTCGCGGCGGTCGGGGCCGTGGCGGCGGACACCGGCCGGGTGACGGAGCGCGGCACGCGCATGGCCCGCGTGGGCCTGCACCCGCGCCTTGCCCGCGCCCTGCTCGACGCGGCGCCCGTCGTCGGTGCCCGGCGCGCGGCGGAGGTGGTGGCCCTCCTGAGCGAGGAGCCGCCCCGCGAATACGGCGACGACCTCGCGGGCGCGTGGCGGTCGGCGCGACAGGGCGGCGACGGCTACGCGGCCCGCTGGCGCACGGAGACCCGCCGCCTCGCCTCCGCGGGCGGGGCGGCGGCGGGCTCGGCGGACTCGGCGAACCCAGGGAGCGACGACCGGGTCGCCGGGATGATCGCGGCGCTCGCGTTTCCCGAGCGGGTGGCCCGGGCCGTGGGCGGCGGGGTGTATCTGATGGCCGGTGGCACCCGTGCCGAGACGCGGCAGGGGTCCGCGCTCGCCGGTGCGGAGTGGATCAGCGTCGCCGTGGCCGACCGGCCCGTGGGCGCGGGGCACGCGCGCGTGCTGCTCGGCGGGCACATCGACGAGGACGTCGCACGGCGCGCGGCCGCGCCGCTGCACTCCGAGGGCGACGAGGTGGCCTGGTCCGGCGGCGAGCTCGTCGCACGGCACGTCGAGCGCCTGGGGGCGGTGGAGCTCGCCGTGCGGCCCCTGAAGAACCCCGAGCCCGCTCTCGTGCGCGAGGGGCTCCTTGCCGGGCTGCGACAGGAAGGGACCGGGCTCCTGAAGTGGTCGCGGGGCGCGCGGGAGCTGCGGGAGCGGCTCGCCTTCCTGCATCTGCGGCTTGGGGCGCCCTGGCCCGACGTATCGGAAGACGCCCTCCACGCGTGCGTGGACGCATGGCTGGAGCCCGAGCTGTCCAGGGCGCGGCGGCGGGCCGACCTGGGGCGCATCGACGCCGGGCAGGCGCTGGCACGGCTGCTCCCGTGGGCGACCGGCGAGGCCACCCGTCTCGACGAGCTCGCGCCCGAGCGGCTCGAGGTGCCGAGCGGGTCCACCGTCCGGCTCGACTACTCCGATCCCGAACAGCCCGTGCTCGCCGTGAAGTTGCAGGAGATGTTCGGGCTCGCCGAGACCCCGAGGATCGCGGGCGGCACCGTCCCCGTCGTCGTGCACCTCCTGTCGCCCGCGGGACGTCCGGCCGCCGTCACCGCCGATCTCGCGTCCTTCTGGAGCGGCGGGTACCGGGCGGTGCGGGCCGAGCTGCGCGGCCGCTACCCGAAGCACCCGTGGCCGGAGGATCCCGCGACGGCCGAGCCGACCCGGTACACGAAGGCACGCCAGGCCCAAAGGGACGGCGGCGCCTAGGCGCTGACCGCTGAGCGGCCTTGTGGAAGTTCGCTGCGGTTCGGGTGCGCCCCCGAAGGGGCGCGGGGAGCTGCGTGACCAGCCACGACGCACCCGCAGATGTGGACCGCATTTCCCGCGGAGCGCTTAGGCGTTGACGGGTTCGGGCTCCGGTTCGGGGTCGCTCGACGCCGTCGGTTCCGGGTCGCCCGGCCTGCGGCTGCGGGCCTCGAGCCAGAGGGCGAGGGCGAGCAGGAGGACGCCGAGGATCAGGAAGCCCCAGGGGAGGTACGAGGTGAGCAGCAGCACCAGGACGCGCTGGGACTTGACCAGGTCGACGGTGTCCTTGATGTAGTCCTCGCGCATCTTCACGTGCCCGTCGAAGACCGTGACCTTGTCGCGCCCGCCGAGCAGGCTGCCGCCGCGCAGCTCGTTCTTCTGGATCTCCTCGCCGTAGACGGGCGCCCCTGTGGTCGGTTCGACCCAGAACTTGCGGACCGTGGAGTACCAGCGGGTGGTGCCGGTCTTGGCGAGGGACTCCGGAGTGATGCCCTTGACCGGCATCGTCTTGGGGAAGGGGACCTTGGTCCAGGGGATGGTCTGCTCGAAGTAGTAGACCTTCACGCCGCGGAAGGTCTGGGTGCCCTTGTAGTGGATGGGCCGGGTGATGCGGGCCTGCGCGTCGAAGTACTCGTAGTCCCTCTTCTCGGTCAGGAACGGCCACTTGAACTCGATGCCCTGGCGCTTGACCGGGTCCCCGTCGACGGACTCCCCGGTGGCGTGCACCGGTTCCTGGCTGTGCGCGTCGAAGATGTAGCGCTCGGGGATCTTGGAGACCATCTTGCCCTTGTCGTCCTGGACGTAACTGAGGGCGTCCCAGACCACGACGTCGCGGTCCGCGCTCTTCTCGATCTTCTCGGAGGCCTCCACGTTGCCCTTGAGGGTCTGCACGATGGTGACCTTGTCGACCTTCTTGGCCGTCATGGAGCCGTAGTCGATGAGGGTCGGGTTCCGCGCCTCCAGGACCGCCTCCTGGTACTGGCTCGGCGGGATCTTCGCCAGGCGCGGGAAGGCGTACCAGCGCATGAGCGGGGACATGGCCGTGAAGAACACGGCGAAGGCGAGCAGGACGAGGCTGGCCTTGCGGCGCATCGCGACCCTCCCTACGTCTACGGGTGCTTGGGGACAGTGGTGAGCAGCGGCTTCGGGGACGTCTCACCCGGTGGGGCGCCGATCGCGGTGATCGTCAGGACCAGGGCGAACGCGACGGCGAGGCCGGTGGCGGCGGCGATGAGGGCGCGCATGCGGGCCTCCCGATTCGGCTTGCGGCCGGAACTGATAGGGCGTCAGGGCGGGCACCGTAGCAACGCGGGAGCCAGATGAGAACACGTTGCACAACACAGGACCGCCCCTTCGCCGCGGTCGGCGAAGGGGCGGTCCTGAGGACGCGCGCGGGGCGGCCGGACGGCCGCGCAAGGCTAGGCGCTGGGAGACGCGCTCGGTGATGCGCTCGGGGACGCGCTCTCGGAGGTGGTCGGTGAGGGCGTCGCGTCGGGCTCCGCAGCGGTCACCTTCAGTTCGACGGTGAGGGTGGCGCCGCCGGCCGTGGTGAGGCGCAGCAGATACGTGCCCGCCGCGTCGTCCGCGTACATCTTCGGGAGCTTCAGGACGCCGTTCCCGTCGGTCTTCAGACCCTTGAGGGTACGGACGGGCTTGCCGTCCGCGTCCTTGAAGTAGGGGCCCTTGTCATTGACCGTCGCATCCGTCGCCGACTTGACCATCGTGGCGGTGGCCGCGACGCCGTCCGCCGCCTTGCCCTTGTACGTCGCCTTGACCTCGACCTGGTCCGCGAACTCCTTGCCCGCCTCGCAGGTCAGCGCCTTGTCGCTGGTCCTGGCGAGCGCGTCGGCCTCGCGTGCGGTGACCTTCGCGTCGAAGTCGATGCCGGGCAGCGAGCGGCCCACGACCGTGGCGCGCACGACGAAGTCGCCGCTCTTCTCGCCCGCTTCGAGCACCGGGGCGGTGGCCTTGCCGGTGACGCCCGTGGTGACCGTGGCGCTCCTCGCGCCGCCGTCGAAGCGGGTGTCCGTGTCACCGACGATCGTGAACTTCACCTTGGCCTTGGCCACGAACGCGCCCGACTTGGACTCCGCGCGCACCGCGACGCGCTCGGTGAAGGCGTCGCCCGTCCGCGCGACGAGATCGCCCGTCCCCGCGTTCGCCAGGGCGTCGACCCGCTCGGTCGGCGAGGGGCCCGGGTCCGGCGTCTTGGAACCGCCGTCGACCGGCGGCTTGGGCTTGGTGCCGCCGCCGGTGCTGCCACCACCGCCGTTGTTGCCGGGCTTCTGCTTGCCGGGTTCCGGCTTGGGCTTCGGCGACGGCGAAATCGGCTTCGTCGGGCCGTTGCCCGGGAAGCGGGTGTCGCTGCGGTCGTCCGGCAGGACGCCCTTGCCGTCGGGGACCTCGTGGGTGCCCTTGCGGTAGTACTCCAGCCACGACAGGACCGTGTTCAGGTACTCCGTGGAGCGGTTGTAGCTCAGGATCGCCTTGTGGAGGTCGGCCTCGACGGACAGATCACGGTCGTTCGCACAGAGGTAGTAGCCCGCGGCGAGCGCCGCGTCGTAGATGTTGTTGGGGTCCTTCTCGCCGTCGTTGTTGCCGTCCCGGCCCGAGGTGGCCCACGTCGACGGGATGAACTGCATGGGGCCGACCGCGCGGTCGTGCGTCGTGTCGCCGTCGTACGCGCCCTTGTCGGTGTCGGTGATCTTCGCGAAGCCCTTGCCGTCGAGGACCGGGCCGAGGATCGGCGTGATCGTCGTGCCGTTCGCGTCGACGCGGCCGCCGCGGGCCTGGCCCGACTCGACCTTGCCGATGGCGGCGAGCAGTTGCCAGGGCAGATGGCAGCCCGGCTTGGCGCCCGCGAGCTCGGCCTCGGCCTTCTTGTACGCGTCGAGGACGGTGGCGGGCAGGCCCGCCTCGGCCTCCTTGTCACCGCCGTTGGGCGGGGCGCCGGTCGGCGGGACGGGGCTCTGCAGGGGCGGCAGGTCCGTGTAGTACGGCGAGTTGCCGGTCGCGGAGTCGCCGGGCGGCGGCGTCGCGTCCGCGGCACCCGCCGCGTGCTCGTCGCGCGGGACGTCCGTCACCCCGGGGGCCTGTGACGCGGCGAGTGCCGCCACCGCCGCCGCGGCCACCGCGGTGGTCACCGCTCCCCTGCGCAGCCGCCTGCCGATTACCGGCGCCATGACCGAGCCACCCCTCCCCATTGCCGACACCTTCGTGCCGCTCCCGCTTCCGTACACGCTTGCCTTCGTACGTGCGTGCTCCCCAGCGGGACGACTCAGGCGACACTACGACAACTTTCGGCGCCCTCACACCCGTTCGTGCCCGATATTCACCGGTTGGCAAGAGACGGGGACAGGGCTGTTACGGGGCCGGGGAGCCATCCCCCGGACTATCGGGGACCGAACCGTCCGGCACCTCGCTGATCTCGCTCTCCGGAGTGAGCCCCTGCCCGATGGTACGGCCCTTGTTCAGCCCGCGATGCACCGCCTGCGCCACCCGCTCGACGGTGCGCACCCCGTACGCCATCGACGGGTTGTCGTGCGAGAGGACGACGATGCGGTAGGTGCGGCCACCGCCGGTGAACGCGCCGACGCTGTGCACCCGCCAGCCGTGCGTCGCACGCGGCAGCCAGCCGTTCTTCAGATGGGCGCGGATCCCGCGCGGCATGCCCGCGGGCACCCCCCAGCGCTGGTCGCGCCGCACGTCGGCCATCTGCCGCAGACCGTACGCACGCGCCGCCGGTTTCAGTACGTCACGGGCGCCGGTCAGCACGCCCAGCAGCCGCAGCTGATCCGCCGCGGACGTCCGCGTCAGGCCCCAAAGGCCGTTCGGGCCCAGGCTGGTGGCGGTCGTGCCGACCCTGCGCAGGAAACGCGTGAGATAGGGGTGGCCCAGATCGCTCCACAGCCGCCAGGCCGCGTTGTTGTCCGAACTCGTGATCATGGGGCGGATCCTGTTCCGCTCCCAGCCGGTCAGCCCCCGCCGCCACTCCTGCGCGCGCCGCAGCGCGGCCTCCATCAGCAACACCTTCGCGACACTCGCCGCGTCGTACCGCCGACGGCCCGCCAGCTCACAGAACAACCCGGTACGGGTGTCGTGCACCGCCACGGACACGCTCCCCGCCCTGGACGACAACGCCGCCCGGATGTCATGCGACATCCGGGCGGCGAGAGCCCGATCACGCCCGGCCGTACAAAGGTTCGCCCCCTGCTGACGGCCGGCGTCGGCAGCGGTCGCGGATATCGGGGCCAACAAAGCCGTCGTCACCGCCGCGGCCACCGCCGCACGGCACTTTCGCAGATGAAGGGCCATACGCCTCATCCTGGCCCCTGGGCCTTGAACGGGGCGGTTCGCCGGGGCCACGCGAGTGAGGTTCCGCTGCGCGGGGCTTGAGCGGGGGGGGGTGGTTCCCGCTGCGCGGGGGCGTATCGCTGCGCGGGGCTTGGGCAGGGGGGCGGGTGCCGCTGCGCGGGGCATACCGCTGCGCGGGGCTTGAGCAGGGGGGTAGTTCCCGCTACGCACGGGCGTACCGCTGCGCGGGGCGTATCGCTGCGCGGGGCGTATCGCTGCGCGGGGCTTGAGCAGTGGGGGCGAGTGCCGCTGCGCGGGACTTGAGCAGGGGGGCGGATGTCGCTGCGCGGGGCTTGGGCGAGGGGCCTCTGGCCGGGGCTTGGGCAGTGGAGGTAGAGCCCGCTGCGCGGGGGCGCTTGGGCGGGGCCTTGCCCCGGCTTGGCACCGCCGGGATCGACGTGGGGGTTGCTCGCCGTCGCGGCGGAGTTCGGGGCACGCCCCGAAGGGGCGCGGGGAACTGCGCGACCAGCCACGGCACCCCCGCAGCCGGCCACGACACCGAACCACGCAGCTCCTACAACGCCCCGCCCGCAACGCCCCGCCCGGGAGGCCCCACCCCGCGAGGGCCGAGGCTCCCGCAACACACCGCCCGGAAGGCACAACACCTCGCCCCGCCCCGGGAGGGGCTCACACCGAATCTCCGCCCCCACCCCGGGAGGGGCCCGCACCGTACCTCTGCTACCCGGCCCGGGAGGGCTAGTGCGCTGCGGATTCCCAGTCCGCGCCGACCCCGACCGATACGTCCAGCGGCGCCCGCAGCGTCACCGCGGCGGACATTTCGTTGCGGACCAGTTCCTCGACCTTGGCGCGCTCGCCGGGGGCGATTTCCAGGACGATTTCGTCGTGGACCTGGAGCAGCATCCGGGAGTCGAGCTTCGCCGCGGTCAACGCACCGTGCACGTTCAGCATGGCGATCTTGACGATGTCCGCGGCCGTGCCCTGGATCGGCGCGTTGAGCGCCATCCGCTCGGCCATCTCACGGCGCTGGCGGTTGTCGCTGTTGAGGTCGGGGAGATACCGGCGGCGGCCCAGCATCGTCTCCGTGTACCCCGTGGCGCGCGCCTCGTCGACGACGCGGCGCAGATAGTCGCGCACGCCGCCGAACCGCTCGAAGTAGGTGTCCATCAGCGCGCGCGCCTCACCCGCGTCGATGTTCAGCTGCTGGGAGAGGCCGAACGCGGACAGGCCGTACGCCAGGCCGTACGACATGGCCTTGATCTTGCGCCGCATCTCCGCGTCGACGTCGACGCGCTCGACGCCGAACACCTGGGAGGCGACCGTGGTGTGCAGGTCCTCGCCGGAGGTGAACGCCTCCAGGAGGCCCTCGTCCTCGGAGAGGTGCGCCATGACGCGCAGCTCGATCTGGCTGTAGTCCGCGGTCATCAACGACTCGAAGCCCTCGCCGACCACGAAGCCTCGACGGATCGCCCGGCCCTCGTCGGTGCGGACGGGGATGTTCTGGAGGTTGGGGTCCGTGGAGGACAGCCGGCCCGTGGCCGCCACCGTCTGGTTGAACGTGGTGTGGATGCGGCCGTCCGCGGCGACCGTCTTGATCAGTCCCTCGACGGTGACGCGCAGCTTCGCCTGCTCGCGGTGGCGGAGCATGATGACCGGCAGTTCGTTCTCGGTCTGGGCGGCGAGCCAGGCCAGGGCGTCGGCGTCCGTGGTGTAGCCGGTCTTCGTCTTCTTCGTCTTGGGGAGGTTCAGCTCGCCGAAGAGGACTTCCTGGAGCTGCTTGGGCGAGCCCAGGTTGAACTCGTGCCCGGCCGCGGCGTGCGCCTCCTTCACGGCCTGCTGCACCGCGCCCGCGAACTGCTGCTCCATCGACTCCAGATGCGCGCGGTCGGCAGCGATGCCGTGCCGCTCCAGGCGGGCCAGGAGCGTGGACGTCGGCAGCTCGATGTCCTTCAACAGGTCGCTCGCGCCGACTTCTTGGAGCTTGTCCCCGAAGGCCGTGCCCAGGTCGAGGATCGTGCGGGCCTGCGCCATCAGGGACTCGGCCTCGGCCTGGTCGTCCTCCTCCGTGCCGAAGGCGAGCTGCCCGTCGGCGGCGGAGGCGGGCGCCAGCTCACGGCCCAGGTACTCCAGGGACAGCGCGTCCAGGGCGAAGGAGCGGCGGCCCGGCTTGACCAGGTAGGCGGCGAGCGCGGTGTCCATGGAGACGCCGTCGACGGTCCAGCCGTGCTCGGGGAAGACCCGCATCGCGCCCTTGGCGTTGTGCATGACCTTGGGCTTGGCGGGGTCGGAGATCCAGGCCGCGAAGGCGTTCTCGTCGGACTCGTCCAGGGCCGACGGGTCGAACCACGCGGCCGCCCCGCCCGCCGCGGCGAGCGCGACCTCGGTGACCGTGCCCGCGCCGAGCTGCCAGGTGTCGACCGTGGCGACGCCGAGGACCGCCTTGCCGTGCTCGGCGAGCCACGGGGCGAGCTCGCCCGCGCCGAGGACCGATCCGTCCAGCTCGACGCCCGGCTCCGCCGGGGTCTGCTCGGCCTCCTCGGCGCCCGGGTCGACGGCGAGCAGGCGCTCACGCAGCGACGGGTTGCGGATCTCCAGGGTGTCCAGGACCATCGCGAGGGCCGCGCGGTCGTACGGGGCGCGCTCCAACTCGGTGACGGTCTTGGGCAGTTCGACGTCGCGCACCATCTCGGTCAGGCGGCGGTTGAGCTTGACCGACTCCAGGTGGTCGCGGAAGTTCTGCCCGGCCTTGCCCTTGACCTCCTCGGCGCGCTCCACGAGGTCGGCGAACGAACCGAACTGGTTGATCCACTTCGCGGCGGTCTTCTCACCGACACCGGGGATGCCCGGCAGGTTGTCCGACGGGTCGCCGCGCAGCGCGGCGAAGTCCGGGTACTGGCTGGGGGTGAGGCCGTACTTCTCCTCGACCTTCTCCGGGGTGAAGCGGGTCAGCTCGGAGACGCCCTTGGTCGGGTACAGCACCGTCACATGGTCGGTGATCAGCTGGAAGGAGTCCCGGTCACCCGTGACGATCAGGACCTCGAAGCCCGCCGCCTCCGCCTGCGTGGCCAGCGTGGCGATGACGTCGTCCGCCTCGAAGCCGTCCACCGCGAAACGCACCGCGTGCATCGCGTCGAGCATCTCGCCGATCAGCTCGACCTGCCCCTTGAACTCGTCCGGGGTCTTGGAGCGGTTCGCCTTGTACTCGGGGAACTCCTCGGAGCGCCACGTCTTGCGCGACACGTCGAACGCCACCGCGAAATGCGTGGGCGCCTCGTCGCGCAGCGTGTTCGCCAGCATCGACGCGAAGCCGTAGATCGCGTTCGTCGGCTGGCCCGTCGCCGTCGTGAAATTCTCCGCGGGCAGCGCGAAGAACGCCCGGTACGCCAGGGAGTGCCCGTCCATGAGGAGCAGGCGCGGACGCTGCTCACCACTCGGCTTCGTCACGGTCTCGGACTTCTTCTTCGCTGCTTTTTCTGCCACGTCCCCGATCCTGCCACGCCCCACTGACAGTCCGGTCCCAGGCAGCCCCGACCCCCGGCATTGTCACCGTCGCGTGGGAGGATCGGAGACATAGCTCACGCACGTGCTCGAAGGGGAGCCGACCATGGCAAGCAAGCCGCCCAAGGGCGATCCGGTCCAGGACGCGCCGCAGGTCGCCGAGGTGCAGCACGCCGCGGCGGGCCTCCCCGCGATCGGGCACACGCTGCGCATCGCCCAGCAGCAGATGGGCGTGCGCCGCACCGCGCTGACCCTGCTGCGGGTCAACCAGAAGGACGGCTTCGACTGCCCCGGCTGCGCCTGGCCCGAGCCCGACCACCGGCACAAGGCGGAATTCTGTGAGAACGGCGCGAAGGCGGTCGCCGAAGAGGCCACGCTGCGCCGCGTCACCCCCGACTTCTTCGCCGCGCACCCGGTGGCGGACCTCGCCACCCGCAGTGGGTACTGGCTGGGACAGCAGGGCCGCCTCACCCACCCCATGTACCTGGCGGAGGGCGCCGAGCGCTACGAACCCCTCTCCTGGGAGCGGGCCTTCGACATCATCGCCGAGGAACTCGCCGCCCTGGACGGCCCCGACGAGTCCGTCTTCTACACCTCGGGCCGCACCAGCAACGAAGCGGCGTTCCTCTACCAGCTGTTCGCCCGCGAGCTCGGCACGAACAACCTCCCCGACTGCTCGAACATGTGCCACGAGTCGTCGGGCTCCGCACTGACCGAGACGATCGGCATCGGCAAGGGCAGCGTCCTCCTGGAGGACCTCTACAAGTCGGACCTGATCATCGTCGCCGGGCAGAACCCGGGCACGAACCACCCGCGCATGCTCTCCGCCCTGGAGAAGGCCAAGAACAACGGCGCGAAGATCATCACGGTCAACCCGCTGCCCGAGGCGGGCCTGGAGCGCTTCAAGAACCCGCAGACCCCCCAGGGCATGCTCAAGGGCACCGCCCTCACCGACCTGTTCCTGCAGATCCGCCTCGGCGGCGACCAGGCCCTCTTCCGCCTCCTGAACAAGCTGATCCTGGAGACGCAAGGCGCAGTCGACGAGGACTTCGTCCGCGAACACACCCATGGATACGAGGAGTTCGCCGCCGCCGCGCGGGACGCCGACTGGGACGAGACGCTGAAGGCCACGGGCCTGACCCGCGAGCGCATCGAGGAAGCCCTGCGCATGGTCCTCGCCTCGAAGCGCACCGTCGTGTGCTGGGCGATGGGCCTGACCCAGCACAAGCACGCCGTGCCCACCATCCGCGAGGTCGTCAACTTCCTGCTCCTGCGCGGCAACATCGGCCGCCCCGGCGCGGGCGTCTGCCCCGTGCGCGGCCACTCGAACGTGCAGGGCGACCGCACGATGGGCATCTTCGAACGCCCCGCGCCCGCCTTCCTCGACGCCCTGGAGAAGGAGTTCGGCTTCGCGCCGCCGCGCCACCACGGCCTGGACGTCGTGCGCGCCATCCGGGCGCTGCGCGACGGCGAGGCGAAGGTCTTCTTCGCCATGGGCGGCAATTTCGTCGCGGCGTCCCCCGACACGGAGGTCACCGAGGCGGCCATGCGCCGGGCCCGCCTGACCGTGCACGTGTCCACCAAGCTGAACCGCTCGCACACCGTCACGGGCGCACGCGCCCTCATCCTGCCGACACTCGGCCGCACCGAACGCGATCTCCAAGTCGGCCCGAACGGGAAGAGCACCGAGCAGTTCGTGACCGTCGAGGACTCCATGGGCATGGTGCACGCCTCGCGCGGCCGCCTGGAGCCCGCGAGCAAGCAGCTGCTCTCCGAGCCCGCCATCGTGTGCCGGCTCGCGCGCCGCGTCCTCGGCGAGGAATCCCGTACTCCCTGGGAGGAGTTCGAGAAGGACTACGCCACCGTGCGCGACCGCATCGCGCGCGTGATCCCCGGCTTCGAGGACTTCAACACGAAGATCGCGCACCCCGGCGGCTTCGCCCTGCCGCACGCCCCGCGCGACGAGCGCCGCTTCCCCACCGCCACCGGCAAGGCCAACTTCACGGCCGCGCCCGTCGAGTACCCGGCCCTGCCCGAGGGGCGCCTGCTGCTGCAGACGCTGCGCTCCCACGACCAGTACAACACCACCATCTACGGCCTCGACGACCGCTACCGCGGCATCAAGAACGGCCGCCGCGTCGTCCTGGTCAACCCCGACGACGCCCGCGACCTCGGCCTCGCCGACGGAACGTACGCCGACCTCGTCAGTGAATGGCAGGACGGCGTGGAGCGGCGCGCGCCGGGCTTCCGCATCGTGCACTACCCCACGGCCCGCGGCTGCGCGGCCGCCTACTACCCCGAGACCAACGTCCTGGTGCCGCTGGACGCCACCGCCGACACCAGCAACACCCCTGCCAGCAAGTCCGTCGTCGTACGCCTGGAACAATCCTCGATCGACTGAGCGTTCGCTCAGGGACAGTGGTCGACGACGAACGGAGCCGGACCCCATGGGCGAGCAGCACAGCGTGAAGTTCCCGCAGGAAGTCATCGACGAGTACGCCTCGCTCGGTGTCGATCTGCCCGCCCTCTTCTCGGCGGGGCACCTCGGCACCCGCATGGGCGTCCAGATCCTGGAGGCGTCGGCGGAGCGCGTCGTCGGCACCATGCCCGTCGAGGGCAACACCCAGCCGTACGGCCTGCTGCACGGCGGCGCGTCCGCGGTGCTCGCCGAGACCCTCGGCTCGGTCGGCGCGATGCTGCACGGCGGCATCAAGAAGTTCGCCGTCGGCGTCGACCTGAACTGCACGCACCACCGCGGCCCCCGCTCCGGCCTGGTCACCGGCGTGGCCACCCCCGTCCACCGGGGCCGCACCACGGCGACGTACGAGATCGCGATCACCGACGAGCAGGGCAAGCGGGTCTGCAGCGCCCGCCTCACCTGCATGCTGCGCGACGTCGAGGGACAGCAGGTGCCCGGCGTCACGGGCTGACCGCGGGCGGGCGCACGGCCCCGCGCCACCGGCCGGCCGGGGCGGGCGCACAGCGCGGTCCGACGCATTGTCGGAGCGTCCGCGTCCGGTCTAGCGTCTGCGCATGAGGCACCGGATACAGCTCTGTGCGCCCACCCTCGCCGTCGTTCTCGGCACCGCCCTCGCCGCCACCGGATGCGGAAGCTCCGGTCCCGACGCGGCCGACGGCAAGAACCCCTTCCCCAGCACCAGCAGCATCTCCCCCGCGAAGCTCTGCACCACGATCATCACCAAGTGGGCGCGGGAGCTCTACGACAAGGGCGACCACACCTACGGCGACTACCAGTCGATGGGCCTGTCGAACGGGCAGTACATGATCCTGCGTGACGTCCTGGACGCGGCCCGCGCCGAACGCACCCGCCAATCGGACGCCGCCGGGCGGAAGTTGATCGACAGGCAGGCCCGCGAGCGGTGCGCCGAGCGCTACCGCAACGGCGGGCCGAGCGGCGGGCCGTGGGTGTGAACGCCATCGGCCCGGTCGAGCCGGGCGAGGACACCTACGACCACGAGGCCGCCGCCCCGCGGCCCGTACGGCTCGATCCGCACCGCATCCGCCACCGCCGCACCGCCCTCGCCGCCGCGGCCGCCGTGATCGTCGGCGCCGCCGCGCTCACCCTCTATCTGACCCGCCCGGAACCACCACCGGAGCCCGCACCGCCCTGGCCGTCGCAGAGCGTGTCCGTTTCGTACGCGGGCGAGATGTCCCGGCCGCGCCCCGGCGAGCGGAACTTCACGTTCGCCGTCACCTTCGCCCAGGAGTCGGGACCGCAGGTCACCGTGCGGCGCGTCGCCCAGCCCTCGGCGGCGCTGTCGGTCGACACGTCCCCTCCCACCCCTTTCACGGTGAAATCAGGAACCCCGCGGAAGTTGATCATTACGATGCACATTCGCGAATGCGGAGAAGTGCCACGGAATGCCGGACTCCCTTTCCTCGAAGTAACGCTGCGTAATACGCGCGCAATCGAGAAGCAGAGTTACATCCTCGGTCCGGAATACGCGAATGATCTTTCCGGGGCTCTCACCTCCGCATGCCCACGAACACCGGTGTCATGAGTCAAACACCCTTACAGTCCTGCCAGTTGTCCTGGACATTCTCAGCATGCGGATACGTCGAGATCCACCGAACAAGGTCATATTCCGGCCCAACCACCCCCTGCGTTCCAGCCCGGAATACTCCGTGGCATAACAAGAGCGTCACAGCCTTGGTCCGACCACTCCACCTGGAACAAAGCCGCCCTTAGAGTCACGGCCAGTCACCGCGCCCACCGGATTCCTGTCAGTTCGGTTCCGCGCTCGACTCGGCCTCCCAACAAGGGACAGCCGTGCCAGGGGAAAGGACTGATCGTGCGTCAACGTTCGCTCATAGCCATCACCGCTGCACTCACCACCGGGGCCCTCACCCTCACCGCCTGTGGCTCGCGCGACGACAACAAGGACGACGACGCCGGGGGCGGCGGTACCACGGTGGTCATCGGCGTCGACGCGCCGCTGACCGGTGACCTCTCCGCACTCGGCCTCGGCATCCGCAACTCCGTCGACCTCGCCACCAAACAGGCCAACGCCAAGAAGTACGTCGACGGCGTCACCTTCAAGATCGAACCCCTCGACGACCAGGGCCAGCCTTCGTCCGGCCAGACCAACGCCACCAAACTCGTCGCCGACAAGGACGTCCTCGGAGCCGTGGGCCCCCTGAACTCCTCCGTCGCCGAGTCCATGCAGAAGGTCTTCGACGACGCCAAACTCGTCCAGGTCTCCCCCGCCAACACCAACCCCGCCCTCACCCAGGGCCCGGACTGGAACGGCGGCAAGAAGGCACGCCCCTACAAGTCCTACTTCCGCACGGCCACCACCGACGCCATCCAAGGCCCCTTCGCCGCCCAGTACCTCTACAACAAGGGCAAGAAGAAGAAGGTCTTCGTCGTCGACGACAAGAAGACCTACGGCGCCGGACTCGCCGCCACCTTCAAGGACGAGTTCACCAAGCTCGGCGGCAAGGTCGTCGGCACCGAACACATCAACCCCGACACCAAGGACTTCGGCGCCGTCGCCACCAAGATCCGCAACTCCGAAGCGGACCTCGTCTACTACGGCGGCGAATACCCCCAGGCAGGCCCCCTCAGCAAGCAGATGAAACAGGCAGGCTCCAAAGCCCCCCTCGTCGGCGGCGACGGCATCTACAGCGCCGACTTCATCAAACTCGCAGGCAAACAAGGCATCGGCGACTACGCCACCTCCGTCGGCCAGCCCGTCGAAGAACTCCCCTCCGCCAAGGAGTTCATCGCCAACTACAAGAAGGCCGGCTACAAGGAAGCCTACGAAGCCTACGGCGGCTACTCCTACGACAGCGCCTGGGCCATCATCGAAGCCGTCAAGAAGATCGTCGACGACAACGACGGCAAACTGCCCGACGACGCCCGCTCCAAGGTCATCGACGCCATGAAGGACGTCTCCTTCGACGGCGTCACCGGCAAGGTCTCCTTCGACGAATACGGCGACGCCACCAACAAGCAACTCACCGTCTACCAGGTGAAGTCGACCAACCCCAAGACCGGCTGGAAGCCCGTCGAGTCCGGCACCTACACCGGATCCAACTGACGCCCGACCCGCACCCCACGACAGACCGCGCGGGGCGCTGCAAGCCAGCGCCCCGCGCGGTGTCGCATCCGTCGCGCCCGTCACCAGGAGCGTGCGACCCCGCGCCGGCCAACGAGCCACCGCAGCACGGTCGTACGACATCGAAAGACTCGGAGGACCTGCGGTGCACGAACTGCCGCAACAGCTGGTCAACGGCCTGCTACTGGGATCCATGTACGGCCTGATCGCCATCGGCTACACAATGGTCTACGGCATCGTCCAGCTCATCAACTTCGCCCACGGCGAGATCTTCATGACCGGCGGATTCGGCGCCCTCACCGTCTGGCTCTGGCTCCCCGGCGGCACCAGCGTCTGGACCGCCCTGCCCCTCATGCTGATAGGCGCCATCTTCGTCTCCACCACCATCGCCATCGGCGCCGAACGCTTCGCCTACCGCCCCCTGCGCGGCGCACCACGCCTCGCCCCGCTCATCACCGCCATCGGCCTCTCCCTCGCCCTCCAGCAAGCCGTCTGGGCCTGGTACCCCGAAGCGAAATCACCCCGCTCCTTCCCCGAACTCCCCGGCGACGCCATCCACATCGGCTCCGTCACCATGCAGCCCGGCGACATCTTCCTGCTCATCACCGCCCCCATCTGCATGATCGTCCTCGGCTACTTCGTCATGAAGACCCGCGTCGGCCGCGGCATGCAAGCCACCGCCCAAGACCCCGACACCGCCAAACTCATGGGGATCAACACCGACCGCGTCATCGTCGTCGCCTTCGCCATCGGCGCCGCCTTCGCCGGCATCGCCGCCGTCGCCCGCGGACTCAAATACGGCCAGATCGACTTCCGCATGGGATTCATCCTCGGCCTCAAAGCCTTCACCGCGGCCGTACTCGGCGGCATCGGCAACATCTACGGCGCCATGATCGGCGGCGTCGTCCTCGGCCTCGCCGAATCCATGGCCACCGCCTACATCAACAACATCCCCGGCATGGACAAACTCGGCGGCCAGTCCTGGGCCGACGTCTGGGCGTTCGTACTCCTCATCGTCGTACTCCTCGTCAGGCCCCAAGGCCTCCTTGGCGAGCGCGTCGCGGACAGGGCGTGACATCCATGACCACACAGACCACAGCGTCCGACAGCCCCCGCCCGCACAAGGACGAGGCCCCCACCGGCCTCATCGCCATCCCCGAAGGCCCCGCCCGCGCACTCGCCACCGGCGGCGGCGCCCTCACCGTCATCTCCGCCTTCCTCGCCTGGACCTGGACCGCCGCATTCCCCGGCGACCTCACCGTCTACGGCTACCCCGGCGGACTCCAATGGCTCGTCCTCATCGCGGGCGCACTCACCACCCTCTACGGCCTCGCCTCCTACGGCGTGAAGGGCCTGCGCGCCCTCGCCCCCGCCGGAGCCGACGCCGCCCTCAAATTCGCCTCCCTCGCCGCCTTCGCCACCGCCTGGTACACGATCCTCGCCATCAGCAAAAAACTCGGCGGACTCGCCAACCTCGAACCAGGCGGCTGGATCGTCGCCATCGCCACCCTGGCCTCCTTCGCCGGCGCACTCGCCCTGCCCTTCCAACGACCGCACACCTACCCGGTCGACCCCGAAGACAGCAGCTGGGAACAGTTCAAACACCGCGCCCGCAACGGCCTCACCATCGTCAAGGGCGCCTTCGCCGCCGACGAACCCGCAACGCCGCGCAAACTCAACTCGTACGTCGAGATCCTGATCATCATCGCGGCCCTCGGCACCGGACTGCTCGTCTTCACCTACGGCATCGGCACCGAATACGACGAACTCTTCATCGGATTCCTCATCACCGTCGGCTTCGGCTTCGCCGCACTCTCCAAAGCCGGACTCGTCGCAACGGTCTCCACCTACACCGCACGCCACCGCAACATCACACTCATCGGCGCGTTCCTCGCCGCCGCCGCCTTCCCCTTCACCCAGAGCGACGACCAATACGCCACCATCGGCGTCTACATCCTCATCTTCGCCACCGTCGCCCTCGGCCTGAACATCGTCGTCGGACTCGCAGGACTCCTCGACCTCGGATACGTCGCCTTCCTCGGCGTCGGCGCCTACGCCGCATCCATGGTCTCCGGAGCACCCACCTCCCCCTTCGACGTCCACCTCCCCTTCTGGGGCGCCATCCTCGTCGGCGCAGGCGCCTCGCTCGTCTTCGGCGTCCTCATCGGCGCACCCACCCTGCGGCTTCGCGGCGACTACCTCGCGATCGTCACCCTCGGCTTCGGCGAGATCTTCCGGCTCGCCGCGAACAACTCCGACGGTTCATCGGGGCCCGACATCACCAACGGCTCCAACGGCATCTCCTCCATCCCGAACCTGAAGATCCTCGGCTTCGACTTCGGCCTGGAGCACAGCATCGGCGGCTTCACCATCGGCCGCTTCGCCAACTACTTCTTCCTGATGCTGCTCATCACCCTCGTCGTCGTCCTCGTCTTCCGCCGCAGCGGAGACTCCCGCATCGGCCGCGCCTGGGTCGCCATCCGCGAAGACGAAACCGCCGCACTCGCCATGGGCATCAACGGCTTCCGCGTCAAACTCATCGCCTTCGCACTCGGCGCCTCACTCGCAGGCCTCGCAGGCACCGTCCAGGCCCACGTCACCTACACCGTCACCCCCGAGCAGTACCAATTCGCCAACTCGGTCCCACCCAACTCCGCCTTCCTCCTCGCCGCCGTCGTCCTCGGCGGCATGGGCACCATCAGCGGACCCCTCGTCGGCGCCTCACTGCTCTACCTCATCCCCAACAAACTCCAATTCCTCGGCGACTACCAGCTGTTCGCCTTCGGACTCGCCCTCGCACTCCTCATGCGCTTCCGCCCCGAAGGCCTCATCCCCAACCGCCGCCGCCAACTCGAATTCCACGAAACCGAGCTGGACCCCGGAGAGACGCCGCCACCCACAGTCCTCAGCAAGACAGGGGTCTGACCATGACCACAGACACGACCAAAGAGGACCACACCGCCGCCACCCCGGCCGGACAAACCGTCCTCGACGCCCGCGGCGTCACCATGCGATTCGGCGGCCTCACCGCCGTACGCTCCGTCGACCTCACCGTAAGCACCGGCGAAATCGTCGGCCTCATCGGCCCCAACGGCGCCGGAAAAACCACCTTCTTCAACTGCCTCACCGGCCTCTACATCCCCACCGAAGGAGAAGTCCGCTACAAAGGCACCATCCTGCCCGCCAAATCATTCAAGGTCACCGCGGCAGGCATCGCCCGCACCTTCCAGAACATCCGCCTCTTCGCCAACATGACAGTCCTGGAAAACGTACTGGTCGGCCGCCACACACGAACAAAAGAAGGACTCTGGTCAGCACTCCTCCGCGGCCCCGGCTTCCACCGCGCCGAAGCCGCATCCAAAGCCCGCGCCATGGAACTCCTCGAATTCGTCGGCCTCGCAGACAAAGCCGAACACCTCTCGCGCAACCTCCCCTACGGAGAACAGCGCAAACTGGAAATCGCCCGCGCCCTCGCCAGCGAACCCGGCCTCCTGCTCCTCGACGAACCCACCGCGGGCATGAACCCACAAGAAACCCGCGCCACCGAAGAACTCGTCCTCGCCATCCGCGACATGGGCATCGCCGTCCTCGTCATCGAGCACGACATGCGCTTCATCTTCAACCTCTGCGACCGCGTCGCCGTCCTCGTCCAAGGCGAAAAACTCGTCGAAGGATCCAGCGAAACGGTCCAACAGGACGACCGCGTCATCGCCGCATACCTCGGCGAGCCCTTCGAGGAGAACCACTGATGACCGCACTCCTAGAAGTCGAGGACCTCCGCGTCGCCTACGGCAAGATCGAAGCCGTCAAAGGCATCACGTTCAGCGTCGAAGCCGGCGAAGTCGTCACCCTCATCGGCACCAACGGCGCAGGCAAGACCACCACACTGCGCACCCTCTCCGGACTCCTCAAACCCGTCGGCGGCAGCATCAAATTCAACGGAAAACCACTCCGGAAATACCGCGCCGACCAGATCGTGGCCCAAGGCCTCGCCCACTCACCCGAAGGCCGCCACATCTTCCCCCGCATGACCATCGAGAACAACCTCCGCCTCGGCGCCTACCTCCGCAACGACAAAGCAGGCATCGAAAAAGACATCAACCGCGCCTACGACCTCTTCCCCATCCTCGGAGAACGCAAAAAGCAGGCAGCAGGAACACTCTCCGGCGGCGAACAACAAATGCTCGCCATGGGCCGCGCCCTGATGTCCCAGCCCAAACTCCTCATGCTCGACGAACCCTCCATGGGCCTCTCACCGATCATGATGCAGAAGATCATGGCGACCATCGCCGAACTCAAGGCCAACGGCACGACGATCCTCCTCGTCGAACAGAACGCCCAGGCCGCGCTCTCCCTCGCCGACCACGGCCACGTCATGGAAGTCGGCAAGATCGTGCTCTCCGGCACGGGCAGCGACCTGCTCCACGACGAATCCGTGCGGAAGGCGTACCTCGGCGAGGACTGAGGCGCCCCTCTCCGCACGAGGAGGCCCGCACCCCCGGTCGGGGTGCGGGCCTCCTCGTACATACGCCTGCTCGGGGCTAGCCCTTGGACGCCTTCTTCTCCTCCGCGTCCTCGATGACCGCCTCCGCGACCTGCTGCATCGACAGACGACGGTCCATCGACGTCTTCTGGATCCACCGGAACGCGGCGGGCTCCGTCAGGCCGTACTCCGTCTGCAGGATCGACTTCGCCCTGTCCACCAGCTTCCGCGTCTCCAGACGCTGCGAGAGGTCCGCGACCTCCTTCTCCAGCGTCTTCAGCTCCGTGAAGCGGGACACCGCCATCTCGATCGCGGGCACCACGTCACTCTTGCTGAACGGCTTCACGAGATACGCCATGGCGCCGGCGTCCCGCGCCCGCTCGACCAGGTCGCGCTGCGAGAACGCGGTCAGCATCAGGACCGGGGCGATGGACTCCTCGGCGATCTTCTCCGCCGCGGAGATGCCGTCGAGGACGGGCATCTTCACGTCCAGGATCACGAGGTCCGGCTTGTGCTCGCGGGCCAGCTCGACGGCCTTCTCACCGTCACCGGCCTCGCCGACGACGCTGTACCCCTCTTCCTCGAGCATCTCTTTGAGGTCGAGCCGGATCAGGGCCTCGTCCTCGGCGATGACGACGCGGGTCGTCAGCGGAGGCACGTGCGACTTGTCGTCGTCCGACGCGTCGGTGGTCTTGGGCGACTCGGGGGCGGTCACGGGGGGCTCCTCGGTACGGGCAGATACTGCTTCCCAAGAGCCTACCTAGCTGCGGTATGGTGGGGGCACGGCGGGTGACCGTCGACCTTCGTTTCGATGGAGCCCCGGTAGCCCAGCGGTAGAGGCCATGGATTCAAAACCCATACAGCGTCGGTTCGAATCCGACTCGGGGCACTTTTCCTTCGATTCCAAGGTCGCCACTAGCAAGCGGATGTTCTCGTTCCCGTGAACATCCGCTTTTTGCTGTCCTGCGTCATGCCGCTTCACTCAGAGTGTCCGCATGGAACAGCACAGCCCTTCACTTCGCGCCCAAGCCGTCATGTTGATGCGCCAGGGCACCCCCAACCGCATCGTCGCGGAACGCCTCAATGTCCCCCGCGGAACCGTCGGATGGTGGCGCAGCGAAGATCGGCGAGCGCGGGGGGAGACGTACGAGCAACCAACAGACTGTCCCCGGTGCACTAGCTGCGACTTCGACAAGACCGCGTACGCCTACCTGCTGGGCCTCTACCTGGGCGACGGCCACATCATCACCAAACCCAAGCAGCACCACTTATCCATCTTCTGCAACGCAGAGCAAACCGGTCTGATCTCAGCGGCCGAGGAAGCCATGCGTCAGGTCATGCTGCTACCCAGCGTCAAAGTGCGCTGCAGGCAGGGCTGCACCGAAGTGAAGTCGTACAGCAAACACTGGCCCTGCCTCTTCCCTCAGCACGGCCCCGGCAAGAAGCACGAGCGCAAGATCGCCCTCGAACCCTGGCAACAGGAGATCGTCGACGCCCACCCCTGGGACTTCATCCGTGGGCTCATCCACTCCGACGGCTGCCGCATCACGAACTGGACGACCCGCATGGTCGGCGGCGAGCGCAAGCGCTATGAGTACCCCCGGTACTTCTTCACCAACGTGTCCGACGACATCCGTCAGCTCTGCACCGACACCCTGGACAAGCTCGGCGTCCAGTGGACGCACTGCACCCGCCACGGCAATCCGTACAACATCTCCATCGCCCGCAAAGCCTCCGTAACCCTCATGGACACCCACGTGGGCCCCAAGCACTGACCCCACCCGCCCCCGCGCAATAGGACGGGTCACTCCCCTCCTCCACGCCCACTGGGACCTGCCCCAATTCCCCTCCGATTGCTTGACCGTGCCGGACCCCGCTGCGAGGTTCGGCCGCATGACTCCCTTGAATCGCCGCGCGTTCATCGCTGCCGCGGGCGCCGCCGCCGCGGCCGTTGCCATGAATCCTCAGACCGCTGCCGCGCTCGGCGACGGGGAGCTGGATTTCCGCGACAGGGACGATTTCGCCGACGCCGACAGGGGGTTCATCGCCGCTCTGACTCCCGGCATCGTGCGGAATGCCAAGGGGCAGGTGGTCTGGGACGCCGATGCCTACCGGTTTCTGAAGGGGGACGCTCCGAAGACCGCCGACAAGAGCCTGTGGCGGCAGTCGCAGCTCGTGGCGAAGCAGGGGCTGTACAAGGTGGCGGACCGGATCTATCAGGTGCGTGGGCTCGATCTCTCCAATATGACGCTGGTGGAGGGCGACGCCGGCGTCATCGTGATCGATCCGCTGATCTCGGCCGAGACGGCTGCCGCAGCGCTGAAGCTGTATCGCACGCACCGGGGCGACAAGAGGGTCACGGGGCTCATCTACACGCATCCCCATGTGGACCACTTCGGTGGTTGCCGGGGCGTGCTCCCGGACGGTTCCGGTGACGTGCCGGTTCTTGCGCCCGAGGGGTTCATGGAGCATGCCGTGTCGGAGAACGTGTATGCGGGGACGGCGATGCAGCGGCGTTCCGGCTATATGTATGGGGCGCAGTTGCCCAAGTCGGCTGCGGGGCAGATCGGTTGTGGTCTGGGGCAGACGGTGTCGCTGGGGTCGATCGGGTTGATTCCGCCGACGAGGGATGTCGCGAGGACGGGGCAGGTCGAGACGGTCGACGGTGTGCGGTTCGAGTTTCAGATGACGCCGGGGACCGAGGCCGCGGCGGAGATGAATTTTCTGCTGCCGGAGTTGCGGGCCGTGTGCATGGCGGAGAATGCGACGCACACGATGCACAACATCATTACGTTGCGTGGGGCGCAGGTGCGTGATGCCCGGCAGTGGGCGCGTTATCTGAATGAGTCGGTGGCGCTTTTCGACGGGAGGGTGGATGTGGCGTTCGCGTCGCATCATTGGCCGTCGTGGGGTGGGGATGTGATCGTCGAGTTGCTTGAGCAGCAGCGTGATCTTTATGCGTATATGCATGATCAGACGTTGCGGATGATCAATTCGGGGATGACGGGGCGGGAGATAGCGGAGGAGATCGAGTTGCCTCCTGCGCTTGCGGGGGTGTGGGCGAACCGGGGGTATTACGGGTCGCTGAGTCACAATGTGAAGGGGATCTATCAGCGGTACATGGGCTGGTTCGACGGGAATCCCGCGCATTTGTGGGAGCATCCGCCGGTCGCTGAGGCGAAGCGGTATGTGAGGGCGTTGGGTGGTCGTTCGGCGACGGTCGCGAAGGCGCGGGCGTTTGTGCGGGGTGGTGATCTGCGGTTCGCGGCGACGTTGCTGAATCATGTGGTGTTCGCGGATCCGGGGAACCGGGTTGCGAGGTCTGAACTGGCCGGGGTGTATACGAGGTTGGGGCAGGCGTCGGAGAACGCGGTGTGGCGGAATTTCTATTTGACGGGTGCCATGGAGTTGCGGGAGGGCGTCAAGGGGGCGGAGACGTCGGTGACGAGTGCGGATGTGTTGATGGCGCTGTCTGTGGACCAGTTGATCGATTCTGTGGCGATTCGGATCGATGGTCCGAGGGCGTGGGATCTGGAGCTGCGGATGGACTGGAGTCTTCCGTCGCTGGGGAGGGTCTGGCATCTCACGTTGCGGCATGGGGTGTTGACGTATCGGAGTGATACGGAGGCGGGTGCGGATGCCGGTGTCACGCTGACCATGACGAAGCCGCAGTTGCTGTCGATGCTGGCGGGTGAGGGGTTGGGCGACATCGTGGTGGAGGGTGATGTGTCGTTGCTTGGGAAGCTGCTGTCCGTGGTGGGGAAGCCCGATCCGGACTTCCCCGTCGTGACGCCGTGACTCAGCGGTCGTAGGCGCTATTTGGGGCTGTCGTCCTCGCCGATGTGGTGGATGCGGACGAGGTTGGTGGAGCCGGGGACGCCGGGGGGTGAGCCTGCGGTGATGACGACGGTGTCGCCTTTCTGGCAGCGGCCGATCTTGAGGAGCATTTCGTCGACCTGGTCGACCATGGCGTCGGTGGATTCGACGTGGGGGCCGAGGAAGGTTTCGACGCCCCAGGTGAGGTTGAGCTGGGAGCGGGTGGCGGCGTCGGGGGTGAAGGCGAGGAGTGGGATCGGCGAGCGGTAGCGGGAGAGGCGTCGTACGGTGTCGCCGGACTGGGTGAAGGCGACGAGGAATTTGGCGCCGAGGAAGTCGCCCATTTCGGCGGCGGCGCGGGCGACGGCGCCGCCTTGGGTGCGGGGTTTGCTGCGTTCGGTGAGTGGGGGCAGGCCCTTGGCGAGGATGTCTTCTTCTGCCGCTTCGACGATGCGGCTCATGGTTTTGACGGTTTCGATGGGGTATTTGCCGACGCTGGTTTCGCCGGACAGCATGACGGCGTCGGTGCCGTCGATGACGGCGTTGGCCACGTCGCTCGCTTCGGCCCTGGTGGGGCGGGAGTTGTCGATCATCGAGTCGAGCATCTGGGTGGCGACGATGACGGGTTTGGCGTTGCGCTTGGCGAGTTTGATGGCGCGCTTTTGGACGATCGGTACTTGTTCCAGGGGCATTTCGACGCCGAGGTCGCCGCGGGCGACCATGATGCCGTCGAAGGCGGCGACGATGTCTTCGATGTTCTCGACGGCTTGTGGTTTTTCGACCTTGGCGATGACGGGGAGGCGGCGGCCTTCTTCGTCCATGATGCGGTGGACGTCTTCGATGTCGCGTCCGCTGCGTACGAAGGAGAGGGCGATGACGTCGAATCCTGAACGCAGGGCCCAGCGGAGGTCTGCTTCGTCCTTGTCGGAGAGTGCGGGGACGGAGACGGCGACGCCGGGGAGGTTGAGGCCTTTGTGGTCGGAGACCATGCCGCCTTCGATGACGGTGGTGGTGACTCGGGGCCCGTCGACCGCGGTGACCTCCAGGGTCACTTTGCCGTCGTCGACGAGGATGCGTTCGCCGGCGGTGACGTCTTCGGCGAGGCCGCTGTAGGTGGTGCCGCAGCGTTGGCGGTCGCCTTGGATGCCTTCTTCGACGGTGATGGTGAACTCGTCGTCGCGTTCAAGGAGTACGGGGCCTTCACTGAAGCGGCCGAGGCGGATCTTCGGGCCTTGAAGGTCGGCGAGGATGCCGAGGCTGCGTCCTGTTTCTTCGGAGGCCTTGCGTACGCGCTGGTAGCGCTCCTCGTGTTCGGCGTAGGTGCCGTGGCTGAGGTTGAAGCGGGCCACGTCCATTCCGGCTTCGACCAGTGCCTTGATCTGGTCGTACGAGTCGGTGGCGGGTCCCAGGGTGCAAACGATTTTCGCTCGGCGCATGGTTCGACCCTAGGGCTTACCCGTCGGTAGAGATTTGGTCGGGCATGACTACTCAACAACCTTTGTGTGAAGGGTTATTGACAAGTGTTGAATTGTGCGGGGCGCTGCTCCTATGAGCGATCACCGTGCTGTGCTGGGGCTCAATTCGGGTGGGGTCATGGTGAATCGTGCGTTGACGGTGGCGTAGACGTGTTGGCGTTGGGGTTCGAGGTCGAGGGGTGCGGCTTCGTCGGCGAGGTCGGGTGCTCCGCCGTAGGCGGCGGCGCGCATGCTTCTCGCGGGGCCGCCGTAGCCGTGGTCGGGGGTGTTCTCGGCGCCGATGTCGGCGAGTTCGACGAGGGCGGCGAGGGTGGTGTCGAGGGCTTCGGCGTATTCGCGGGCGCGTTGGACGGCTTCGCGTACGGCTTGTTGGCGGGCCTTGCGGTGGGTGGGTGAGTCGGGGCGGAGGTCCCACCAGGGTCCGTCGATGCGGGTGAGGTCGAGGTCGGCGAGGCGGGTGGTGAGTTCGCCGAGTGCGGTGAAGTCGGTGAGTTCTGCGGTGATGTGGACGCGGCCGTGGTAGGCGCGGATGCGTTCGCCGCGGCCGTGTTTGTGGAGTTCGGGGCTGATGGAGAAGGCGCCGGTCTCGAGTTTTTCGACGGCTTCGCCGTAGGTCTTGATGAGGTCGAGTGCGGTGGTGTTGCGTCGGGTGAGGTTGTTGAGGGCGTCGCGCCGGTCGGTGCCGCGGGCGCTGACGGTGACGCCGATGCGGGCGATTTCGGGGTCGACTTCGAGGTGGGCTTCGCCGCGGACGGCGACGCGGGGGGCGTCGGGGGTGCCGTAGGGGGTGGGGGTCGTGGTCATGTGGCCCACTCTCGCATCGTGCGGGTGCACCGGACAGTCACCGGATCGCAACCTGTGGGGGCTGTTGCCCGTATGGCGGTCGGGGTCAGAATCTACGCGCGTTACATCGGTCGACTGAGGAGTACGGAAAATGCCGCTGAACCGCCGGAAGTTCCTGGGTACGTCTGCCGCGACGGGTGTGGGGGTGGCGCTGACGGGCGCGGCGGTCGCGCCGGCCGCGCGGGCGGCGGGGTCGGGGTCGGGGAAGGGCGCGGGGCGGCGGAAGCGGTATGCGTTCACGGTGCTCGGTACGACGGATCTGCACGGCAATGTCTTCAACTGGGACTACTTCACGGACAAGGAGTTCGACGACAAGGACCACAACGACGTGGGCCTGGCGAAGATCTCCACCCTCGTGAACCAGGTCCGCAAGGAGAAGGGCCGCGGGAACACCCTTCTGATCGACGCGGGTGACACCATCCAGGGCACCCAGCTGTCGTACTACTACGCGAAGGTCGATCCGATCACCGCCGAGCACGGCCCGGTGCATCCGATGGCGCAGGCGATGAACGTGATCGGGTACGACGCGGCGGCGCTCGGCAATCACGAGTTCAATTACGGCATTCCGGTGCTGCGCAAGTTCGAGGAGCAGTGCGATTTCCCGCTGCTCGGGGCGAACGCGCTGGACGCGAAGACGCAGAAGCCCGCCTTCCCGCCGTACTTCATGAAGCGTCTGCGCACTCCGCACGGCCGGGACGTGAAGGTGGCGGTGCTGGGTCTGACGAATCCCGGGATCGCGATCTGGGACAAGGCGAATGTGCAGGGCAAGATGACGTTCCCGGGTCTTGAGGAGCAGGCGGCGAAGTGGGTTCCGAAGCTACGCTCGATGGGCGCGGATGTCGTCATCGTGTCGGCGCACTCGGGCTCCAGCGGCACGTCGTCGTACGGCGATCAGCTGCCGTACGTCGAGAACGCGGCGGGTCTGGTGGCCGAGCAGGTGCCCGGCATCGACGCGATCCTCGTCGGGCATGCGCACACGGAGATTCCCGAGTACTTCGTGGAGAACAAGGAGACCGGCAAGAAGGTCGTCCTGTCGGAGCCGTTGAAGTGGGGCCAGCGGCTGACGCTTTTCGACTTCGATCTGGTGTGGGCGAAGGGCCGTTGGACGGTGGAGAAGATGGGCGCGAAGGTCCTGAACTCCAATACGGCCGAGGAGGACGAGAAGGTCACGAGGCTCCTCGCCGACGAGCACAAGAAGGTCGTCGCCTACGTCAATCAGGTCATCGGCACCTCGAAGGCGGCGATGAGCACGGCCGAGGGCCCGTTCAAGGACGTGCCGATCATCGACCTGATCAACCAGGTGCAGAAGGAGACGGTGGCCGAGGCGCTGAAGGGCGGCGCGTACGCGGCGCTGCCGGTGCTTTCGCAGGCGTCCTGTTTCTCGCGTACGGCGCAGATCCCGGCGGGCGACGTGACGATCAGGGACGCGGCGGGCCTCTACCCGTTCGAGAACACCCTGGAGGCGCGGCTGCTCACGGGTGCGCAGCTCAAGGAGTATCTGGAGTTCTCCGCGCGCTACTACGTGCGGACTGCGGCGGGCGGTCCGGTCGACCCGGCGAAGCTGACGAATGCCGAGAACATCCCGGACTACAACTATGACGCGGTGCTCGGCCTGACGTATGAGATCGACATCGCGAAGCCGGCCGGGTCGCGGATCGTGAAGCTGTCCTTCGGGGGCAAGGAGATCGATCCGAAGGCGGAGTTCGTGCTCGCGGTGAACAACTACCGGGCGAGTGGCGGCGGGAACTTCCCGCACATCGCGGGTGCCAAGCAGTTGTGGGCGAATTCGGAGGAGATCCGGAACACGATCATCGGCTGGGTGAAGGCGAAGGGGACGGTCGACCCGGGTCAGTTCGCCGCGGTGGACTGGAGGCTGACCCGGGACGGCACGCCCGTCTTCTAGATCTTCAGGAAGGCCAGGTCCACGGCGTCGGCGAGCGCCTTGGCTCCTGCGTCGTTGACGTGCAGACCGTCGCCGCTGTCGTAGTCGTCGTGGATCCGGTCGGGGTCGGCGGGGTCCGCGACGGCGGCGGCGAGGTCGGCGTAGGCGTCGAAGGGGCTGTCGGCGCCGCGGATCCAGTCGTTGACCTCGCGGGCCACGGCGATGCCTTCGGGGGTGGCGTAGCCCTCGAAGACGGTGTCCTTGTAGGGGCCGACGGTGGTGGCGATGGCGGTGAGTCCGGCCGCGTGGAGGCGGTCGGCGAGGGTGGTGAAGCCCGCGATGAGTTCGGCGGCCGTCGGGCCTGGCGCGGCCTGCGGGTAGGCCTCCTGGCCGGGGATGCCGAGGTCGTTGAGGCCGAAGTGGATGAGGACGTGGGTGACGCCGGGGACGTCGAGGGCGTCGCGCTGGAGGCGGGCGAGGGCGTGTTCGCCGATCTCGTCGGTGAGCAGGCGGTTCGCGGACAGGCCCTGGTTGACGACCCAGCCGGTGCTTCCGGCGTCGCGCAGGCGGTCGTTGAGCAGGTCGGGGAAGCGGCGGTCGGTGTCGGGGGTGGTGCCGGTGCCTTCGAACCAGGAGTCTCCGAAGGCGACGGCGATGGTGGTGCCCGCGGGGGCGAGGACGTCGGCGCCGCTGATGAAGTGCCGTGTGACGAGCTCTTCCAGGCCTTCGATGCCGTCGAGGGCGGGTGCGGAGAGGGCGTTGCCGGGGACGGCGTAGCCGGTGCGCAGGGGCACGGCGGAGTAGGTGGAGAGGCCGGTGTCCTCGGGCAGCCAGAGGCTGACGGCGAGTTCGTCGCCCGCGGTGACGGTGCGCTCGACGGGGTCGGTGACGGCGTCTTCGCCGACGGGGATGGTGAACTCCTCGGCGCCGGCGACGCGCAGGGGCGTGTCGCTGCCGGATTCGATGCCGCTTCCTTCGGTGCGTATGGCGAGGCGGGCGCCGCCGATGTGGAGGGGTTCCTTGCCGTAGCGGTTGCTGAGGCGGATGCGCAGGGCGCTGCCGCCGCCGTCGAGGCGGATGATCTGGCGCAGGGTCTGGTCGGCGAAGCCGCGGAGTTCGAAGAGGTCGATGTTTTCGTGGGAGCTGATGACGGCGGAGCGGAAGGCGGCGGTCCAGGAGGCCGTGGAGTCTGTGGTCATGATCGGCTGAACCGGTGCGGGGGGCCCGGTATTTCCCTGGCCGCGCATTTTTTTCACGGGAATATTCGGGGGCGCGGCGGTGCTTGGGGGCGGACAATTCCCGGCATGAACGAAGAACTTGCCGCTGCGCTCGACCCGGTGCTCCGCGATCTGAAGGCCACGTGTGCGGTGCGTCCGGTCGTCCAGGAGGAACGGGATGACGAGGGTGAGGAAATGATCGTGCTGTACGAGTCGGACGGCTCGGGCGCGGGGCTCGTCGTCCGCCATGGGGTGAGTGTCGCCGAGCGGACGGCGGATTTCGCGGATCAGGCCCAGGACTGGGCGGTGGAGGCGTTGTGTGCGCAGTGGGAGCCCGCCGTGTGGCCGGAGTGCCCCACGCACCCCGACGCGCATCCGCTGGAGGCCGGGGTGGTGGAGGGTGTCGCCGTGTGGTCGTGTCCGCGGACACGGAAGGTGGTCGCGCCGGTGGGGTCGCTCGGTTCTTGAGGCGTACGAGGTTTAGTTCTTGAGGCGTACGAGGTTCAGTTCTTGAGCCGTACGAGGTTGCCGCGCTGTTCCCCGATGCGTCCTGCGGTGCCCGGGTGTCCTTCGGCGCTCTGGAGGCCGAAGCTGGTGAACGCGGTGCGGCTCGGCAGGGGGTAGGGGTTCTTGCCGGTGAGGCCGTTGAGGATGGTGGCGCTGCGCCAGGCGGCGAGGCCGAGGTCGGGGGCGCCGACGCCGTGGGTGTGGCGTTCGGCGTTCTGTACGTAGACGTTGCAGCCGGTGCCGGTGACGGAGGGGTCGAGGACGAGGCGGTACTGCTCGTCGATGCGGGGGCGGGCCGAGGAGTCCTTGCGGATGTAGGGGTCGAGTCCGGCGAGGAGTTGGTCGAGGGGGCGTTCGCGGTAGCCGGTGGCGAGGACGACGGCGTCGGTGGTGAGCCGGGAGCGGGTGCCCTGCTGGAGGTGTTCGAGGTGGAGTTCCACGCGGGTGGTGGCGACGCGGCCCGCGGTGCGTACGGAGACGCCGGGGGTGAGGACGGCGTCGGGCCAGCCGCCGTGCAGGGTGCGTCGGTAGAGCTCGTCGTGGATGGCGGCGATGGTGTCGGCGTCGATGCCTTTGTGGAGCTGCCACTGGTGGGGGACGAGTCCGTCGCGTACGGCTTCGGGCAGGGCGTGGAAGTAGCGGGTGTAGTCGGGGGTGAAGTGTTCGAGGCCGAGTTTGGAGTACTCCATGGGGGCGAACGCTTCGGTGCGGGCGAGCCAGTGGATCTTTTCTTGGCCGGCGGGGCGGGCGCGGAGCAGGTCGAGGAAGATTTCGGCGCCGGACTGTCCTGAGCCGATGACGGTGATGTGTTCGGCGGTCAGGAGTTGTTCGCGGTGGTCGAGGTAGTCGGCGGCGTGGAGGACGGGGACGGTGGGGGCTTCGGCGAGGGGTTTGAGGGGTTCGGGGATGTAGGGGGCGGTGCCGACGCCGAGGGCGATGTTCTTGGTGTAGGTGCGGCCGAGGGCTTCTGCTTCGCCGTCGGTGTCGAGTTGGGTGAAGTCGACTTCGAACAGGGCTCGTTCGGGGTTCCAGCGGACGGCGTCGACCTGGTGGCCGAAGTGGAGTCCGGGGAGGTTTTCGCTGACCCAGCGGCAGTAGGCGTCGTATTCGGCGCGTTGGATGTGGAAGCGCTCGGCGAAGTAGAACGGGAAGAGGCGTTCGCGGGTCTTGAGGTAGCTGAGGAAGGACCAGGGGCTCGCGGGGTCGGCGAGGGTGACGAGGTCGGCGAGGAAGGGGACTTGGAGGGTGGCGCCGTCGATGAGGAGGCCGGGGTGCCAGTGGAATGCGGGTTGTTGTTCGTAGAAGGCGGTGTCGAGTTCGCCGAGGGGCTGGGCGAGGGCGGCGAGGGAGAGGTTGAACGGGCCGATGCCGATGCCGACCAGGTCGCGGGGGTCTTCGGGGGTGGTGAGCGGCTGGGGGTCGGGGTGGTCGGGGGTGCCGGTCATCGGGGTGTGCTTCCTTCCGGGGGTGTGGGTTGGGGTGCTGCTTCGACGGGTTCGACTGGTTCGACTGGTTCGACGAGTTCGACGAGTTTGAGGAGGGCGGCGAGGTCGTCCGGCCTGGTGTGGGGGTTGAGGAGGGTGGCTTTGAGCCAGCGGCAGCCGTCGAGGTCGGCGCGGCCGAGGACGGCGGTGCCTTCGGTGAGGAGGGTGCGGCGTACGTGGGCGATGTGGTGGTCGTCGGCGCGGGTGGGCCGGAAGAGGACGGTGCTGATGGCGGGGGTGTCGTAGAGCTCGAAGGCGGGGTGGGCGTCGACGAGGTCGGCGAATTCGGCTGCCTGGTCGCAGACTTGGTCGACGAGGGCGCCGAGTCCGCTGCGGCCGAGGGCTTTGAGGGTGACGGCGATCTTGAGGATGTCGGGGCGTCGGGTGGTGCGCAGGGAGCGGCCGAGGAGGTCGGGGAGGCCCGCTTCGGTGTCGTCGTCGGCGTTGAGGTAGTCGGCGCGGTGGGTGAGGGCGTCGAGGTCGCGGGGGTCGCGGGCGGCGATGATTCCGGCCGCGGCGGGCTGCCAGCCGAGTTTGTGCAGGTCGAGGGTGACGGTGTCGGCGCGTTCGATGCCGCGCAGGTGGTGTTTGCGGGTGTCGCTGAAGAGGAGTCCGCCGCCGTATGCGGCGTCGACGTGGAGGCGGGCGTCGTGGGCGGCGCAGAGGTCGGCGATGTCGTCGAGGGGGTCGATGAGTCCGGCGTCGGTGGTTCCGGCGGTCGCGGCGACGAGGAACTGGCGTGGTGGGCCGCCGAGTTCGGTGAGGGCTTCGTCGAGGGCGGCGGGGTCGAGGGTGCCCGCGGGGGCGGGTACGGCGATGGGTTCGGGCAGGCCGAGGAGCCAGGCGGCGCGGGCGAGCGAGTGGTGGGCGTTGTCGCCGACGAGGAGTTGGACGGGGCCGCGGACGGGGCCGTGCCGGGTGGCGGCTTCGCGGGCGAGGAGCAGCGCGAGCTGGTTGGATTCGGTGCCGCCGGTGGTGATGAGGGCGTCGCCTTCGGGGTGGATCTGGGTGGCGATGGCGTGGGTGACGAGGGCTTCGAGTGTGGAGGCCGCGGGTGCCTGGTCCCAGGAGTCCATGGAGGCGTTGAGTGCGCTCGCGGCGAGGTCGGCTGCGGCGGCGACGGCGAGCGGCGGGCAGTGCAGGTGGGCCGCGCACAGTGGATCCGCGGGGTCGGCGGCGCCTTCGGCGAGGGCGTGGACGAGGGTGCGCAGGGCGTGTTCGGCGCCGGTGCCGTGGTCGGGCAGGACGGGGTGGGCGGCGGCGTGGACGCGTTGGGTGACGGCGTCGGGGCCGCCGGCGGGGAGGGGGCCGCGGCGTGCGGCCGCCCCGTCGCGGAGGGCGTCGAGCGCGATGCCGAGCAACGGCCGCAGGTCGTGCGGCCCTTGGGTGCCTCCGGCGAGGGGCGGCGGGGTGCGCGGGGTACTCATGGGGGGTGGTGTCCTTCGGGTGCGCGCGTGCGGGGGCACCAGCCTGTACGTCGCGTGGGCGGCGCGCCCGAATACCTCAACGATCCGAACCCGAAAGTGGTACTGCCGTGCGGAGAAAACGTGTTGGGGCGCCGCTTGGTGCTAAGCGCTCCGCGGGAAGTACGGTCCACATCTGCGGGTGCGTCGTGGCTGGTCGCTCCCCCAAGCTCTCAACTCCGTTCGAGCAGGGGGCACCCCCCTCGCGGCGGAGCCGCATATCGACACAGCCCCGCGCCCCTTCGGGGCGCACCCGAACCGCACCAGACTTCCACAAGGCCGCTTAGGCGCTCTACCGGAAGTCGTCCTTGTGGTCGTGGGCCCACTGCTCGAACGTGCGGGCGGGTGTGCCGGTGACCTTTTCGACCGTGGTGGTGATCTCCGGTGCGACGCCGACGGCCTCGGCGAGGCTGGCGAGGACGGCGGGGAGCATCTGGGGCGGGACGTGCGGGAAGTGCTCGGGCTCGACCTCTTCGGGCGGTACGTCGATGAAGCGCAGCGTCCGGCCGAGCGCGGCGCCGATCGCGTGGATCTGCTCCTCGGCGGTGACGGCCGTGGGCCCGGTGAGGCGGTGGGCGGTGTCGGGGCCCGTGGGCGCCAGGAGGGCGCGGGCGGCGACGGCGGCTATGTCGGCCTCGTGGATGGGGGCGGTCAGGGCGCCGGGGAAGGGGCCGCGGACGGTGTCGCCGGTGCGGATCTGGGGCGCCCACTGGAGGGAGTTGACGGCGAAGGCGTTGGGCCGCAGGAAGGTCCTGTCGAGGCCGCTGGCGCGTACGCGGTCCTCCAGTTCCGTGTGCATGACGTGGATGGGGTGGGTGGGGTCGGCGCCGTCCTGGATGATGCCGGAGGAGAGGACGGCGACGTGCTGGACGCCGCTTTCGCGGGCGGCGGCGAGCAGGGCGTCGGTGTGCTGTCCGGCCGCCTGGATGTGCAGGAAGAGACCGGTCGCGCCGTCGAAGAGCGGGGCGAGCGCGGCAGGTTCGGGCTGTTCGCCGGAGAGGTCGAGGCGGGCCACGTGGGCGGCTGCGGGCAGTGCGGCCCGTTCGGGGTTGCGGGTCAGGGCGCGTACGGGCACGTCCTCGGCGGTGAGTTGGGCGACGAGGGCGCGGCCCACGTTTCCGGTGGCGCCGGTCACGACGATCACTGGGGCTCCTTGCTGTGGTCCTGGTGGTGGGCCGTGGCCGGTGGGCCCGGCCCGGCTCCGGTCGAGCCTAGGCGGGGCCCGTGGGGCGCCGGATCGTCGTTTGGGACCAGGGGTCGTGGGCCTCGGGTCCTACGTCCCGTGGTCCCGTGCCCAGGCGTCCAGGTGTCGCCTCAGTTCTTCGCGCCGCCCTCCCGTACGCGCAACGCCCGTGCCAGGTCGTCGAGTTGGTCGGTGAGTTTGCGGCGCAGGGCGGGGGTGGGTGCGGCGTCGCGCAGGCACTGCTCGCCCAGGCGGAGCGCCTCGGCGTCCACGAACGGTGCGGGGAAGGCGTGGCGTCCCGCGGCCTCGGCCATGGCGGGGCCGCGCCGTTCGGCGAGGGCGACGGCGTCTTCGTAGAAGCGGGGGACGTATTCCTTGACGAGGTCGGTCTGTTCGGGCTGCCAGAAGCCTTGGGCGGTGGCGGTGAACAGGTAGTTGGACAGTCCGTCGGAGGTGAACATCGCTTCCCAGGCGGCCTGTTTGGCGGCGGGGTCGGGCAGGGCGGCGCGGCAGCGTGCGGCGCCTTCCTGGCCGGTGGCGCTCGGGTCCCTGTCCAGTTCGGCGGCGATGGCGGCGTCGTCGGTGGCGCCGAGCACGGCGAGCCTGGCGAGGGCGCGCCAGCGCAGTTCGGGGTCGAGTTCGGGTCCGCCGGGCACGGTGCCTTCGGTGAGCCAGGCCTGCAGGGGTGCTGCTTGGGTGGCGACGTCGATGGCGCCGCGGACGGCGGTGAGGCGCAGGCCGGGGTGGGAGCCGTCCTCGGTGCGGCGGATCAGGTCGCGGCAGAGTTCGCCGAGGGTGGCGAGGGCCGTGGGCCGCTGCTCGGGGGTGGTGAAGCGGCCCGCGATGTGGACGGTGGCGAAGGTGAGGACGCCCTGGACGATGGCGAGGTCGGTCTCTTCGGGGAGGTGGGCGAGGGCGGTGTCAAGGTAGTCGGTGGTGTCGAGTTCGCCGTCGCGGACCATGTCGCGCAGGCTGTTCCACAGGACGGCGCGGGTGAGGGCGTCGGGGACGCCGGAGATGCCGCGCAGCGCGGTTTCCTGGGAGGTCTCGTCGAGGCGGATCTTGGCGTAGGTGAGGTCCTGGTCGTTGGGGACGATCAGGGCGGGGCGTCCGCCGTCGCGGGTCTCGGCCGTGCCGGTGGGCAGGTCGGTCTCGAAGCGTTCGCGCAGGACGAGGGCGCGGGTGTCGGCGAGGTCGCGGTCGTAGACGCCGACGGCGATGCGGTGGGGGCGGCTGCCGGTGCGGTCGACGGTGAGGGTCCAGTGGCGTCCGGCGCTCTCGACGCGGGAGGTGAGGGTGTCGGCGCCGGTGGTGCGCAGCCAGTCGGCGGCCCAGGCGTGGACGTCGCGGTCGGTGGCCCTGGCGAGGGATTCGATGAAGTCGGCGAGGGTGGCGTTGGCGAACTTGTGCCGGGCGATGTGGAGGTTGATGCCGGCGAGGAAGTCCTTCTCGCCGAGCCAGGCGACGAGTTGGCGCAGGGCGGATGCGCCCTTGGCGTAGGAGATGCCGTCGAAGTTGAGCATGGCGGACGCGGTGTCGGGGACGGCGTCGGGTGCGGGGGCGACGGGGTGGGTGGAGGGGCGCTGGTCGGCGTCGTATCCCCAGGATTTGCGGGCGATGCCGAAGTCGGTCCAGGGGTCCTTGCCCCACTTTCTGGGGGGAGTCCCCCCAGACCCCCCAAGGCTGGCTTCGGCGGTGGTCTGGAAGCCCATGTATTCGGCGAAGGACTCGTTGAGCCAGATGTCGTCCCACCAGCTGAGGGTGACGAGGTCGCCGAACCACATGTGGGCCATCTCGTGGGCGATGACCATGGCGCGGGTCTGGCGTTCGGTGTCGGTGACGGCGGAGCGGTAGATGTACTCGTCGCGGAAGGTGACGAGTCCGGGGTTCTCCATGGCGCCGGCGTTGAGTTCGGGGACGAACGCCTGGTCGTAGGAGTCGAAGGGGTAGGGCTCCTCGAACTTTTCGTGGTAGCGGTCGAAGCACGCGCGCGTGATGTCGAGGATTTCCTCGGCGTCGGCGTCCAGGAAGGGGGCGAGGGAGCGGCGGCAGTGGATGCCGAAGGGCAGGCCGCGGTGTTCGGTGCGTACGGAGTGGTAGGGGCCCGCGGCGACGGCGACGAGGTAGGTGGAGATGAGCGGGGTGGCCGCTGCCTGCCAGGTGCCGTCGCCGAGGTGTTCGGTGGTGCCGTTGGCGAGGACGGTCCAGCCTTCGGGGGCGGTGACGGTGAGGTCGAAGACGGCCTTCAGGTCGGGCTGGTCGAAGGCGGCGAAGACGCGCTGGACGTCTTCCATGAAGAGCTGGGTGTAGAGGTAGGTCTCGCCGTCGGTGGGGTCGGTGAAGCGGTGCATGCCTTCGCCGGTGCGGGAGTAGCGCATGGTGGCGTCGATGCGCAGTTCGTGTTCGCCCGTGGTGAGGCCGTCGAGCGCGAGGCGGTTGTCCGTGAGGCCCGCGGGGTCGAGGGGGTGTCCGTCGAGGGTGACGGAGCGCAGTTCGGCGGGCTTGAGCTCGACGAAGGTGGCGCCGTCGGTGCGGGCGCTGAACCGGATGACGGTACGGGAGTCGAAGGTGTCGGCTCCGGGGTCCGCGGCCTGGGTGAGGTCGAGCCGGACGGTGTACCGGTGGACGTCGATGAGCTGGGCTCGGGTCTGCGCTTCGTCGCGCGTCAGTACGGGCATGGGCCCATGCTGCCCGATGGCACTGACTTCGGTGTAGGACCGGGGTCTCGGGGCCCTTGGAGGGGCGGCCCCCTGGGACGGCTTGGCGTTTAGGACGACTTGGCGATCGTCTCGTGGTGGCGGATGACCTCGGCGATGATGAAGTTGAGGAGTTTCTCGGCGAACGCGGGGTCGAGTTTGGCGTTCTCGGCGAGCTGGCGCAGGCGGGCGATCTGCCGGGCCTCGCGGGCCGGGTCGGCGGGCGGCAGGTGGTGGTTGGCCTTGAGGTGGCCGACCTGCTGAGTGCATTTGAAGCGTTCGGCGAGCATGTGGACGACGGCGGCGTCGATGTTGTCGATGCTCTCGCGCAGGCGGGACAGTTCGGCGCGTACGGTCTCGTCCGTGTTCTCGGGGGCGGCCGAGCCGTTCGTCTCACTCGTGTGGCTGGTGGTCATGGGTCCTGAGCCTACGTTGCCCCGGGGCTGCCGCCGGTGGCGGAAGAGCGCAAAATCGGCGGGTGTTCGGGGTCGGGTATCTGCTGGGACCAGCCGCCTGGTACGGCCCTTCCCTGCTGTTCGCGGAAGCGGACGGGGGCCATGCCGACGCGGCGGGTGAAAAGGCGCGAAAAGTACGCGGGGTCGTCGTAGCCGACGCGGCGGGCGACGGCGGCGACGGGCAGTTCGGTGGCGGCGAGGAGTTCTTTGGCGCGGCCGAGGCGGATGCCGAGGAGGTAGTCCTTGGGGCTGCAGCCGGCGCCGCGGCGTACGGCGGTGCGCAGTTCGGCGGGGGTCATGCCGTGGCGTGCGGCGTGTTCGGCGACGGACAGCGGCTGGAAGGCGTCGCGGGCCAGGGCCTGGAGGACGGGGTCGCCGTCGGGGGCGATGTCGGCGCGGGCGCGGCGCAGGGCGACGAGGAGTTCGTGGACGGCGGCGCCGGTCTCGACTTCGAGGAGGGGGTTGCCGCGGCGGGCGGCGCGGGCGATGCGGCCGACGGCGGCGCGGGCGGCGGCCGCGTCGGAGAGGGGGACGACGGGGCGGGTGGGTTCGATGTAGCCGAGTTCGGTGTAGGTGGCGGTGGCGGGTCCGGTGAAGTCGACGAAGCATTCGTCCCAGCCGGTGTCGGGGTCGGGGCCGTAGTGGTGGCGGACGCCGGGGGTGAGCCAGATCAGGGCGGGTGCGGTCACCGTCGTGCGCCTGCCGTCGGCGCCGCGGAACCAGCCGCCGCCCGCGCTGATGACGACGGCGACGTGGTGGTCGAGAGTGCGGGGGCCCACGGTCGGCAGGAGGCCGTGCTGGAGTCCGACGCCGAGGCAGGCAAGGCCGAGCCGGTGGTGGGCCGGGCTGGGAGTGAAATACCGCATCCACGTGTGGTACATCCGCGTCCGCCCCTTTCGTCCGGGCCGTTGCCCGCTCCTTGCGTCCAACCGGGCTCGATCTTTGTCCATGGACCCTGCCGCCCGCCAGAGGTGATCGTGGGCGAGCAGTACGTGAGCGAGAGGACACGATGGACGGGTTCAGGGTCGGCGAGGACGATTTCGAGCTGGACGGGCGCCCGGTGCGGCTGCTGTCCGGTGCGCTGCACTACTTCCGGGTGCACGAAGGGCAGTGGGGGCACCGGTTGGCGATGCTGCGCGCCATGGGGCTCAACTGTGTGGAGACGTACGTCCCATGGAACCTGCACGAGCCGCGCCCCGGCACGTACCACGACGTCGGGGCGCTCGGCCGTTTCCTCGACGCGGCGCACGAGGCGGGCCTGTGGGCGATCGTCCGCCCCGGGCCCTACATCTGTGCCGAGTGGGAGAACGGCGGTCTGCCGCACTGGCTGACGGGTGCGGTGGGGGCACGCGCGCGGACCCGCGACGAGGAGTATCTCGGTCATGTGAACCGCTGGTTCCGCAGGCTGCTGCCGCAGGTCGTCGCGCGCCAGCACGACCGGGGCGGGCCGGTGATCATGGTGCAGGTCGAGAACGAGTACGGCAGTTACGGCTCGGACCAGGTGTATCTGCGTCACCTCGCGGACCTGCTGCGGGCCGAGGGCGTGTGCGTGCCGCTGGTCACTTCGGACGGCCCCGAGGACCACATGCTGACGGGCGGTTCGGTGCCGGGCGTGCTGGCGACGGCGAACTTCGGGTCGGGGGCGGTCGAGGCGTTCGGGACGCTGCGGGCGCATCGCCCCAAGGGGCCGCTGATGTGCATGGAGTTCTGGTGCGGCTGGTTCGACCACTGGGGTGCGGACCATGTCGTACGGGATGCCGGGGACGCCGCGAAGGCGCTGCGGGAGATCCTGGAGTGCGGCGCGTCCGTGAACCTGTACATGGCGCACGGCGGCACGAACTTCGCGGGCTGGGCGGGCGCCAACCGGGGCGGTGGCGCCCTGCACGACGGGGAGTTGCAGCCCGATGTCACGTCGTACGACTATGACGCGCCCATCGACGAGTTCGGGCGCGCCACGGACAAGTTCTGGCGGTTCAGGGAGGTCCTCGCGCCGTACGCGTCCGGGCCGCTGCCGGATCCGCCCCCTCCCCCGCCGGTGCTCGGCGCCCCCGCGTCGGCGGCCCTGCCGGACTGGTCGTCCCTGGACGCCGTCCTGGAGTCGCTCGGCACGGCGGAGACCGAGCATGCCGTGCCGCCCACCTTCGAGGAACTGGACGTGGACCGCGGCCTGGTCAGGTACGCGCTGACCGTGCCGGGCCCGCGCGAGCCCTATCCGCTGAGCGTGCGGGGTCTGCGCGACCGCGCGGTGGTGTACGTGGACGGCGCCCGGGCGGGCGTCCTCACGGAGGGCACCCCGGCCCTGGCCGCCCCCGTGGCCGGGCACGCGCGCGTGGAGCTGTGGGTGGAATCCCTCGGCCGGGTCAACTACGGGCCGCGGACCGGCGAGTCCAAGGGCATCACCGGGGGCATCCTGCACGAACGGCAGTACTTGCACGGTGTGCGGGCCAGCGCGCTGCGCCTCGACGCGTTCGACGTGCCGTCGGCGGTACGGGGTGTTCCGGCGACCGGCGCGGCGGAGGGCCGTCCCGGTCTGTACCGGGGCGTGCTCGAGGTCGAATCCCCCGGTGACGCCTCGCTCGAACTCCCCGGCTGGACACGGGGGTTCGTGTGGGTGAACGGCTTCAGCCTGGGGCGGTACTGGAAGGTGGGGCCTCAGACGTCGCTGTACGTTCCCGGCCCTGTGCTGCGCGAGGGCGCCAACGAGGTGTGGGTGCTGGAGTTGGAGGGGGGCGGGGAGCGGGTGGAGTTGGGCTGAGGTCGGCAGACGCCGGACGGGCTGGGGAACATACAGCCCGTCCGGCGTTTGAGGACGAACTCGGCGGAGCCGGTGATGACATCAGCCCCGGCTCCCGCCCTCCCTCAAAGCTCCCTCAGACCTCCGTCACAGCGAACGCGTCAAGGACGAACTCCGCCGTACCGTCGTCCCCGACCTTGCGCAGCCCGACCCACGCCTCCCCCTTGGCCGGGGCCGTGAACTCGTAGGAGAGCGTGGTGGGTCCGGTCGCCACCGGCAGGTCCTTGCGGTCGAGTTCACGGGGGGCCGGTTCATCGACGGCCGAAACCCAGGCGTACTGGCCCGCCTTCTCGTTCTCGTACCGGAAGGACACCCGGTAGCGCTTGCCCGGCGCGAAGCGGACGGTGTGCGGGACGGTGCGGTAGACGAGCCCGGTGTTCTCGCCGCGTGACTTCAGGGAGTTCGCTCCGTCGATGACGTCGTCGATCGCCTTGCCGTTCCAGCCGCGCTGGGTGAAGGGGGCGTGGCGCTGCGCGATGTGTGTGCGCGGGTCGGTGACGTCGCCCGCGTCGCCCTTGACGAAGGGCCCCCAGCCCTGGGGGACGTGCTCGAAGTCCTCGCTGACGAGCGTGGCGCGGGGCCGCTTCGCGGGGCGGGCCGCCGCGGTGACGCGGACGTTGTCGAAGCGCACGCGTGCCTCGCCCGCCTCGGCCCGCAGGGTCAGCCGGACCGCGCCGCCGCCTTCGGGGACGGTGAAGGCGGTGGACATGCGCTGGAAACGGGTGCCGTGCTTGCGGTCGGCGGCGACGTAGTTGCCCGCGGTGGACGTCTCGGTGAAGTTGGCGGCGGTGATGCCGTCGGCGGTGCGCACCTCCAGGGACGCCTTGCGTCGTTCGCCCGGCTTCTCGCCGACCTCGACCTGCACGGAGGCGACGTAGGACCCCGCCTTGAGTCGGGCGAGGCGCTGTCCGACGGATGCCGCGCCGCCCGCGCCGACGACGAGTTCGTAGTCGCCGAGTTCGCTGCGCCGCACGGTGGCGGGCCCGTCGACCTGCCAGCCCTTGAGGGAGCCCGCGTGGAAGCCCGGGTCGTGCAGCGGGGTCGCCTGGCCCCATTGCGGGTCCGGCAGGTCCGCTGCGCGCTCGCGGTAGAGCACGTAGGGCTGCTTCGCGGTGGCCTTCAGGGTGACTTTTCCGCCCGCTACGGAGACGTACGACTCAAAGACCCGCCCCTGGTCGGTGAGCCGGTACAGGGCCACCCGGGAACGGCCCGCCCACGCGCGTGGGAGCTGCCAACTGGTGCTGCCGCCCGCCGGGTTGTAGTGGTACAGCTTGGCCGGATCGGTGGCCTTGCGGGGCTCCCAGGGCAGCAGGTAGCGGCCGTCTTCATAGACGACGCGTCCGTCCGTGGTGACGCGCCGCTTGCCCGAGGCGTCGGAGACCTTGGTGGCGGTCTCTCCGAAGAAGGTGATCTCGTGCTCGCCCCATGCCTTGACGGGGTACGCCTGGAGGTACTTGGCGGGCAGCGAGTGGGTCCAGATCAGGTCGTAGAAGGCGGTCCAGTCGGTCTTGCCGACCCAGCCCTCGAAGTTGCCCATGCGGGCGATGCCGAGGAGCGTGGGCCACTTGTCGGCGAAGACGTCCTTCTGGTGGTTGCGGATGAAGCGGATCAGGCGGGAGTTGATGCCGCGCGAGGTGTCGCCTCCGTAGTCGGGCTCGGTGGCCCAGTGCGACCAGATCGCGGAGCGTTCGAAGCCGTGGCCCCACTCCGTGGTGATCGTCCAGCCCTGTTCGCGGAAGGCCCGCTGGAGGCGGTCGGAGGTCCAGCCGGACTCCCGGAACACGTCGATGTAGAGGGTGTTGAGGCCCTTGTCGGTCTGCGCGCGCAGATCGGCGAAGCGTTGGACGATGTCTCCGGAGACCAGGTCGCGGCGCTGGTCGATGCGGTAGCTCTGGTCGAGCCAGTCCCACTGCTTGTTGTTCTTGTCGACGAGCTGCTCGGAGAAGGCGTGGGCGACGGGGTAGGACTCGGTGGCGTTGACGTGCACGCTGAAGTCGCTGTTCCACTTCTTGCCCTCGCGGACCAGGGTGTTGAGGTCGTCGAGGCCGCCCGCGCGCGTGTTGTAGTTGTCGGCGTAGTCGGGGTGGGCGGAGTCGTGGCCCTCGGACTGGTAGCCCTTGAGGAGCGTGTACTGGCGCAGGCCGTCGGTCGCCAGGTGGATCCGCTTGACGTTGTCGAGCGTGGCGAGGAACGGATTGGTGGCCTGCGAGGCGAAGTTGAAGGGGATGTGCGGGACGACCCGCAGATGCTGCTCGTCGGCGCCGAGCGGGGTCACCATGATGTCGCGGAAGGCGATCGCGGCGTCCTGCCAGTCGACCTTGCCGTCGCCGTTGCGGTCCCCGGTGATGACGACGGTGGCGTACGGGAGGGGTTCGGTGGCGTCGACGGGCGCGGTCGCGGCGCGGTGCGTCCACTGTCCCGGAGTCAGTCGGGCCTCTACGTAGTCACCTGTTTTCACCGTCTCGCGCCACAGGCGGCCGTTCTCCCACGTGGTGCCCGCCTCGGTGGTGGGCTTGTCGTACACGGTGTTCGTCTCGATCGCGCCGCCAAGGCCGTCGTGCGCGACGACGGCGTAGGCGCAGCCGGTCGCCGCCTCCGCGGGAGTGTCCTTCGTGGGCCGCACGAGGGTGTCGCCGCTCTTGGCCTTGTCCAGCTGCACCTTGGCGCCGAGGAGCGCGGCGCCCGGCTGGTCACTGCGTACGGAGAGGAGGGCGAGGCCGGGGACGCGCAGGGTGCCGACGTGCAGCGCCTCGGTGTCCGCGATCTTCGTGACGCGCCAGTGGACCTGCCGGCCCTCGACGGCGATCTCGACGTCGATGCGGGTGCCGCCGTCGAAGTCGAGGACGTACGCGATGCGGGCCTCGTCCGGCGACGCGGTGACCTTGGGGGTGTGCTCCCTCTCGTCGACGAGGACCGTGGTGACGGCGTCGGCCCTGCCGTGCAGGACGGCGCCGCTGGCGCGGTCGGTGTACGAGACGACGCGCGGGAAGGCGGTGGCGACGCGGACATCGAGTTCGGCGGAGCGCAGCACCACCTCGTCGGCCGCCGCGCTCGTGCGGGCGCCCCGGGCGAACGCGCTGCCGCCCGCCCCGACGGCGACGCCCATCCCGGCGATCGCGCCCGTGGCCACCACGGCCCTGCGGCTCGGTCCGGACGTGTCTGACGGCAGCATGCGGCACCCCTCGACGGAACGGAATTCGTGCCGATCACGATGCGCCGGGCGGGGCGAACGCGCCCATGGACAAAGGAGGGACAGGTGTTGGACTTACCGCGCGCCCGTGCCGTGGGCGGCGGCCCGGGGCGCCGCGCCGGACATGCCGACGCGGGGCGCCTGCCGTGGCGGGCGCCCCGCGCCGGGGCCGTTCTCCTGCGGAATCTCAGATGCGGGAATCAGATGCGGAAAGCGGGCTCCGTCAGAGCTCGGATGCCGCCTTCTCTATGTCGGCCGCGAAGGTCGACACCTCGGTGTACACACCGGGGAACTTCGGCCGCGCGCAGCCGTTGCCCCAGCTGACGATGCCGACCTGGACGTACTCGCCGGCCTCGTCCTTGCGGAACATGGGGCCGCCGGAGTCGCCCTGGCAGGTGTCCGTGCCGCCCTCGTCGATCTTGCCCGCGCACAGCTCCTCGCCGGGCGTGAGGTCGGCGCCGTACGCGGCCTCGCAGTCGGCGTCGCTGACGAACGGGACCTTCGCCTTGAGCAGGTAGCGCTGCTGGTCGCCACCCTCCTTGTCGGCACCCCAACCGGCGATGTCGAACTCGCCCTCGTTGTACTTGGTGTCCTTGGCGATCTTCAGCGTGGGCTGGTCGATCGGCTTCTCGAGCTTGATCAGCGCCCAGTCCTTGCCCTTGCCGTTGTAGCCGGGGGCCTGCAGGACCTTGGTGGACTTCACGGTGATCGCGTCGGGGCTCTCGAGGTCCACGACGCCACCGGTGGCGGTGATGCTGGTGTTGTCGCCCGAGCCGTCCACACAGTGGGCGGCGGTCAGCACGATGTCCTTGGCGTACAGCGCGCCGCCACAGCCCATCGACAGACGGACCATGAACGGGAATTCGCCCTGCTCGGCGGGGGTGCCGCCGACGACGCGCTCACCCGGGTTGGGGCCGGGGTGGGGGGCCGCCTGGGCGGCGATGGGCTGAAGGCTCACGGTGGCGAGGGCGATCGCACCGAGGGTTGCGGCTCTCTTCACTCCACGCAGCTTGGTCTTCAACTGACTTCCCTTCGTGGGGGGTTGTGGGGGGTCGCACACTTGGGCGGGCCCCTGCCGTCCGCACGGGAAGCGCGTGGATGGCATGAGCCCGCCAAAGCGTTGTTGCGGATTATGGAGATCGATGTCCGCTCAGGACAAGGGGCGGTTTCCAGCCACGGCGTGTCGTGGCGGCCGCCGCGGCACGCTGCCGCCCGTCCGGAACCCCCGTACAGTGGAGGCCAGTTGAGGTGATGATCCCGACGCGCTACCAGGGGGTGCGGCCGTGGCTGACAACGGCGGTCCCGTCGTGCACGGCTACCCCCACTTGGAGACGGTGCGCGCCGCGATCACCGCGCTCTACAAACGCCTCTCGTACGACACCGTCCACGCCTTCGAGACCAGCATCACCCCCGTCGACGTGGCCTTCAGCGACCAGGACGACCTGCATCTGGGCGTGCAGCGGATCGCCCGCGAGATGGTCCGGCACCTGCGCCTGCCCGACGCCCGCATCATCGTCAGCTTCCGCGAGATGGAACACGCCGCGTACGTCGAACTCGCCGCGGGCCCCGAGTACTTCATCGAACTCAACGACCGCTTCCGCACCCACCGGCGCGACATCGGCGCGGCGCTCGCCCACGAAGTCATGCACGTGTATCTGCACCGGCTCGACCTCGCCTTCCCCGGCACCCGCGACAACGAGATCCTCACCGACACCGCCACGACCTACCTGGGCGCGGGCTGGCTGCTCCTCGACGCCTTCCGCGAGGACGGCGTCTCCTCGCAGAAGCTCGGGTACCTCACCCCGGAGGAGTTCGGATACGTCCTGGCCAAGCGGGCGTTGGCCTTCGGCGAATCCCCTGAGACGTGGTTCACCAGCCCTCAGGCGTACTCCGCCTACACCAAGGGCCTCGCGCAGGCCCGGCGCGACGAACAGCAGCCGCCGCTCACCGCGGCGGGATGGGCGGGGCGGCGGCGGTACGCGAAGGACCGGCGGTACGCCGTGGACCATGGGGCGGGAGCCGGCGCCGGGTACCTCTTCTCCACCGACGGGCTCGGCGCGCTCCGGGTGTCGTTCCCCTGCCCCACCTGCCACCAGCGGATCCGGGTGCCTGCGCGGGGGCGGGTGCGGGCGCGGTGCACGTTGTGCCGGACGGTGCTGGAGTGTGACGCCTGAGGCGGTGGCGGCTCAGGCGGTAGCGCCTCAGGCGGTGACGCCTCAGGCAGTGGCGGCTGGACCGTGACGGCTAGGGCCGTGCCGCCTCGGACCAGTGGCCCGGGCGGTTCAGGGACGTGGGCAGCTTCGTGCGGTCGTCTCCCCGGGCCGCGTTCACCTGCGACTGCGTGAGGAACAGCGCGTCGGTGAGGTCCGCGCCGCGCAGGTCCGCGTCACGGAAGTCCGCGCCGATCAGATCGGCGGTGCGCAGGTCCGCGCCGTTCAGGTCGGCGCCGATGAGGTAGGCGCCGCGCAGGTCGGCGCCGTGGAGGTCGGCGTTCCTGAGCCGGGCGCCGATGAGGTCGGCGCCGCGCCGCTGCTTCTTCTTCCCGCCCTTGCCGCCCTTACCGCCCTTACCGTTCGTGATTTCCTTGCGTACGAGTTCGCTGGTGCGCAGGAGCAGTACGTTCACGTCCTGCCGGTGCGCGGCGACGTCGGTCTCCGCGAGCGCCTCGGGCGAGCCCTGCGTCAGGCCCTCCGTCTTGGCGTACGCCCGGTCGAGCTCCGCGGCGATCGGGGCCGTCCGGGAGCGGCTCCTGGCGTCCGCCAAGTACCAGAGCAGTTCGTGGAGTTGCCGCATGATCGGGAACACGTCGAACATCTTCCGGGCGGTGGCCGGATCCTGACGCCAGTCCGTACCGTCGAAGGTGCCCTGCGAGACGTGCTGGCCCGCGCCGAAGCAGTCGTACACGGTGCAGCCCTGGAAGCCGTTGCTCCGCAGGTCGCGGTGGATGCCGCACCGGAAGTCCGCCTGCAGGTTGGTGCAGGGCTTGCCCGCGTCCTTGTTCACCGCGAAGTCCGACGACGCGGTGAACGCGAGCGCCACGCAGCACAGCCCGAAACAACTCGCACAGTCCGCACGCAGCCCTGCACGCTCATCCTCCAGCAGGGGCAACTCCGGTGACATCGAGCGGGCTCCTTGGGCCGTTGTACGTGGTACGCACACGCGTACGCCTACGAAGGGTCATTCTGCCGCGCCGGGGGTGCGCTTCGCCGTCTTGGGGCGGGGCCGCGGCGGTATGTCCGTCCTCGCTCTGCTGCGGGCAGGCGTGCCGCAGGGCGAGTGGGGTCTCCCCTGCTCGAGCGAAGCCGAGAGCTTGGGGAAGGGTGGGCACAGCCCACGTCGCCGGGGGGCGAGGACGGGGGCGCAAGCCACGGTGCAGGCAGGCGCAGGCCCGGTGCAGGGAGGCAAGACGGCGCCCCCCAGCACCCCGGCCGAAGGCGCTACCCGACGGGGCGGCGCCCCCCGCCCTGTCCCCCGCCCCTGCGGGCACGACCGGCGCCGCCGCCGGAGGAGGAAGAACGGCCCGCTCCGCCCGCGGCGGAGCGACCGGCCCCGCCGGCGGAGCCGGATCCGCCCTGGCCCTGGCGAGGGGTCCGCCGCTGGCCCTGACCGCCCTGCCCCGCGGAGCGGGGCCGGCGGCGACGCTGCGAGGGCTGCGCGGCAGGCTGCTGCGGCGTCTCGATGACCACCGGCACCCCGGACGGCTCCCGCGCCCCGGTGATCCGGACGAGCTCCTCGTCGGAGGAGGTGATCCGCGCCGTGTTGGGGCGGATCTCCGCGTCGGACATCAGCCGCGTCATGTCCCGCTTCTCGTCCGGCAGGACCAGCGTGACGACGCTGCCGGACTCCCCGGCCCGCGCGGTACGCCCACCGCGGTGCAGGTAGTCCTTGTGGTCGGTCGGCGGGTCGACGTTCACGACCAGGTCGAGGTCGTCGACGTGGATGCCGCGCGCCGCGACGTTCGTCGCGACCAGCGCGGTGACCTGCCCGTTCTTGAACTGGTCGAGCGTCCGGTTGCGCTGCGGCTGCGAGCGGCCGCCGTGCAGGCCGGAGGCCCGTACACCGTTGGCGAGCAGCCGCTTGGTGAAGCGGTCCACGGCGCGCTTGGTGTCCAGGAACATGATCACGCGGCCTTCGCGGGCGGCGATCCGCATCGCGACGGCCTTCTTGTCCGTCTCGTCGGCGACGTAGAGGACGTGGTGTTCCATCGTGGTGACCGCGCCCGCGGACGGGTCCACGGAGTGCACGACGGGGTCGGTGAGGAACATCCGGACCAGGCGGTCGATGTTCTTGTCGAGCGTCGCGGAGAACAGCATGGTCTGGCCGCCCTGCTCGACCTGCTTGAGCAGCGCCGTGACCTGCGGCATGAAGCCCATGTCGGCCATCTGGTCGGCCTCGTCGAGGACCGTCGTACGCACCCGCGACAGGTCGCAGTCGCCGCGCTCGATCAGGTCCTTGAGGCGGCCGGGGGTGGCCACGAGGACCTCGGCGCCGCGGCGGAGCGTGCCCGCCTGCTTGGTGATCGACAGGCCGCCGACGACCGTGGCGAGGCGCAGGTTCACCGCCGTCGCGTAGGGCGTGAGCGCGTCGGTCACCTGCTGGGCCAGCTCGCGCGTGGGCACGAGGACCATGGCGAGCGGCGACTTCGACTCGGCGCGCTGCCCTGCCGTGCGGGCGAGGAGGGCGAGGCCGAAGGCGAGGGTCTTGCCGGAGCCGGTGCGTCCGCGGCCGAGGATGTCGCGGCCCGCGAGGGAGTTGGGGAGCGTGGCCGCCTGGATCGGGAAGGGGGCGGTCACGCCTTGGGCGGCCAGCGTCTTCAGGAGGGCCTCGGGCATGTCCAGGTCGCCGAACGCGTCGACGGCCGGCAGCGCGGGCGTGATGCTCTCGGGCAGTGCGAACTCGCCGCCCTGGGCCGGCTTCGGCTTACGGCTTCCGGGCTTCTTCGCGGAATACGCGGAGCCCTTCGCCTGGCCGTTGGGACGTCCCTTTCCGGCTGCGTTGGTGGGACGCTTGCGGGCAGGGCGTGCCGGGCGTTCGGAGCGGTTGTTCATGCAGAGATGCCTTCCTGGTCGCTGGACTTCCGGACCTCTGAGCCTGGGCGGCTCTGGGCCCGGTCGGGCCCGATGACAGCGCAAGCCGAGGCCCGCACCTTCCGGTGCGGGCCTCGGCTGTGAGGTTCGCGCGCTGTGGCGATCAGGCAGGAACGATGTTCTCGGCCTGCAGGCCCTTCTGGCCCTGGGTCACCTCGAAGGAGACCTTCTGGCCCTCGAGGAGCTCACGGAAGCCAGAGGACGCGATGTTCGAGTAGTGGGCGAAGACGTCGGGGCCGCCGCCGTCCTGCTCGATGAAGCCGAAGCCCTTTTCCGAGTTGAACCACTTAACGGTGCCGGTTGCCATGTCAATCTCCTCAACAGGGGCAGAGTATGGAGAATCACGGAATTGCGAATCTCCAGCGCTGCAATGACCCCATCCGGAGAGAACCGGAAAAACAATAATGCGCCCTCGGAGCATTCCCGTCAGGCGCACATAAAGTTCATGGGTACCAAAACTGCAACACATAACTTTAACACGCGGATGGGACCCCGTGTTCCGGGGTCCCGGGAGACGTACGACACTCGCCGGGCGGCGGGCGCCGGGCACCGGACGGCGGGCGCCGGGCAGCGGGCGGCGGTCAGTTTCTGGCGCGCGCCCCTTCCTCCCTCGCGGTCACCTCGCTACCTTCACCGGACCAGCCACCCAAACAATCGCTTGGTTGGGGCACCGCGACAGGCACCGCTACCGATGGGAAGGCGGACCGATGCGCATCTCTCGTACCCGTACCGCGACCGGACTGGCGATCTCCGCGCTCGCCCTGGGCACCCTGCCCGCCTGGGCCGCCCCCTCCGAACCCGCCGCGAGCCCGTCCGCACCGGTGTCCGCGCCCGCGACCGCGTCCTCGTACGCCACGTACCAGAGCCAGATCCCGCTGCAGGGCGCCGTCAACGTACGCGACGTGGGCGGATACCGGACCTACGACGGGGAGCACGTCCGTCATGGGCAGGTCTTCCGCGCCGATTCCCTCAGCAAGCTCACCGACGCCGACCTCGGCACGGTCTCCAAGCTCGGCCTGAAGAAGGTCATCGACTTCCGGGTGCCCGCAGAGGTGCAGTACGACGGGGCGGACCGGCTGCCCGACGGGCTCGCACCGCTGTCCCGGCCGGTCACCGACAACGGCCTGTTCACCCAGCTCCTCACCGCGATCGGCTCCAAGGATCCGGTCAAGCAGGAGGAGATGCTCGGCAACGGCAGGGCCGCGGCGTTCATGCGGGACGTCTACCGCACGTTCGTCACCGACGCGACCAACCGCACGCAGTTCGCGGCCACCCTGCGCGACATCGCGGACAGCCGCTCGCCGCTGCTCTACCACTGCACGTCGGGCAAGGACCGCACCGGCTGGACGACGTATCTGCTGCTGCGGCTCGTCGGCGTGCCGGAGAAGACCGCGGTGGACGACTTCCTGGCCTCCAACACCTACCGCGCCGCGTACGACGCGAAGCTCCGCGAGACGCTCAAGCAGACCGGGATGATGCAGAACCCGGACCTGATCATCCCGCTGCAGGAGGTCCGCACCGACTACCTCGACACGGCGCTCGGCGAGGCGAAACAGCGGTACGGCGGCCTCCAGGGCTATCTGACCAAGGGGCTCGGCCTCGACGCGGGCACGATCCTCCAGCTGCGCCGCCATCTGGTCGGCTAGGGACTGCCCGGCGGATCAGGCCCTAGTGCCGCGCCACGATCCCGCGCTCGCGCGCCGCCGCGAGCCACGCGGGGAACTCCCCCACCAGCTGGTCGTACAGCCGGTCGTCCGACACCGCCTTCGGGGAGTCCCCCGCGTGGAAGAAGCCCGCGTTGTCGACCGGGCGCTTGGCGGGGACGGCGAGTTCGTCGAGCTTGCGGAGGTAGTCGAACTGCTTGCTCGCCGGGTCGCCGAAGCCGATGAACTGCCAGAACAGGGGCAGCTTCGCCGCCTTGCAGAGATAGCGCTCGGCGGCGAGCTTGTTGATGGGGCCGCCGTCGGTCTGGAAGATCACGAGGGCGGGCGCGGTGGAGCCGCTGTCGACGTAGTGGTCGATGACGGCGTCCATCGCCAGGTGGTAGCTGGTCTTGCCCATGTGCCCGAGCCCGGCGACGATGTCGTCGATCCGGCCCTCGTGGTCGTCGAGGGCGATCTCCGTGACCGCGTCGATGTCCGTGGAGAAGAAGACGGTGGGCACGGTCCCGTCGTCGTCGAGGTGTGCGGACAGGCCGAGCACCCGGTCGGCGAGCGCCTGGACGCTGCCGTCCTTGTAGTAGGGGCGCATGGATCCGGAGTAGTCGATGACGAGATACACCGCGGCCCGCTCCCCCTCCAGGCCGTGTTTGCGCAGCGACACCCCGGCGCTCTTGTAGAGGCTGACCAGCGCGGGCGCCGAGTCCTCCACCTTGCGCAGACTGATCGCGGGTCCCATGCGTCGCTCCGTTCCTCGCCGCCGGACCGCCACCTCGCCGGTCCGTCAGCGGCCGAGGGTACGCGGCGCGCGCGGCCGCCTTCGAGCGGCCGCGACCGATCCCTTCTCCCTGTCGCATGGGACTGCTAGACATATGCCGCTCAGGCATGGGGCGGCGGCTGCGCACAGGAGGTTCGGCATGGACTCCCGGGGAATCTCGTACGGCCTCGACGGCAGGACGGTCCTGATCACCGGCGCGGGACGCGGCCAGGGCGCGGCGGAGGCGCGGCTTTTCGCCGAGGCGGGGGCGCGGGTCGTGGTCGGCGATGTGCGCCAGGAGGAGGGCAGGGAGGTCGCCAAGTCCCTTGGGGACCAAGGGGCGTTCGTACGTCACGATGTCACGGACGCCGGGAGCTGGGCGTCGGCCGTGGCGGGTGCCGTCGATGCCTTCGGGCGGCTCGACGTGCTGGTGAACAACGCGGCGCTGTGGCGCACGGCGTCCGTCGAGGACGAGACGTACGAGAATTTCGAGGCGCTGCTCCGGGTCAATCTGCTCGGCCCGTTCCTCGGCATCCAGGCCGTGCTGCCCGCGCTCAAGGAGGCGGGCGGCGGTTCGATCGTGAACGTCTCGTCGACGGCCGGTCTGGTCGGCATTCCGGGCCATGCGGCGTACGGCTCGTCGAAGTTCGGGCTGCGCGGGCTGACCCGGTCCTCGGCACTGGATCTGGCGAAGTACCGGGTCCGGGTCAACTCCGTTCATCCGGGGGCGATCGACACCCCGATGGTCGCCGCGGCCTCCGCGGGGCGGGACTGGTCGCATCTGCCGCTGGGCAGGATCGGCCGCCCGGCGGAGGTCGGCGCGCTGGTGCTGTTCCTGGCGTCGGACGCGTCGTCGTACGTCACGGGGGCGGAGTTCACCGTGGACGGCGGGTCGACGACGGGGTGACGGCGGGCCCGGTCAGTGGCGGCCGGTCAGGAACACCGAGCGCAGCTTCAGCCGGTCCGTGGCGGGGTGTCCGTGCGGGCGCAGCGTCCAGGAGTCGCCCGTGCAGTCCGGCCCGGTGAACACCATCACCCACTCGTCGGTGTCGTTGTGCGGGGCGAACGCGGGCTCGGAGGAGCCCGGGTCGGCGACCTCGGCGAGCGGGATGCAGCCGGGGCTGACCGGGTCGTGCAGGGTGACCGACTGGGGCGAGCCGTTCAGGCCCACGAACTGGTAGGAGAAGTCGCCGGTGGCGGCGCTCGCGGAGGCCGGCAGGGTGACGACGAGGGCGAGTGCGCCGAGGGCGGCGGCGAGCGTGGTGCGAAGACGCATGAAGTTCTTTTCCGTAGGAGGGGTCTGCCAAATCCGCCTGTGCCCTGCCCTGCGGGCAGCCTGGGGATGCGTGGTGTCCCTCGTACGGGTGAGCCCCGTCAGGGGCGCGGGGAACTGCGCGCGCAACCAGAAAGAAGCCGCAGTCGCGTCGGCTCGGTCGCCCGGCAGACGCGACTGCGGCTTTTCGTGCGCTGAGCGCACCGTTCCCCGCGCCCCTTACGGGGCGAACGCAGGCAGTTCGAAGATCCGCGTCTTGGCCTCGTCGTCCATCAACTCGACCAGGGGCATGACCAGTTCCCACAGATCCCGCTTGTCGACCTCCAGGGCGAGGGCGTCCAGGTCGGGCGCGGGCAGCGCCCCCGCGGTGTCGGCGACGATCTTGCGGGACTCCTCGGGGAGCACCTGGACGAGCGGCAGGAACTCGGCCCAAAGACCGGTGGCCACCACGGCGCGTACGACGCCGCCGAGCATCTGCTCGCCGCGGAGCGACGGCAGTGCGGCGACCGTCCTGCGCTCGTCCTCGGACAGGAGCGCGACCAGCGGCAGGAGCGACTCCCACAGGTCCTGTTCGGCGACCGTCGTCACCAGGGATTCGAGCCGGTCCTGCGGCTGGGACGCGGCGAGCGAGGCGATGCGGCCCCGCTGTTCCCCGGTCACCATGCCGGCCACGGCCAGCGCCTCGGGCCACAGGCCGTCGCCCGACGCCGATGCGATGACGGCGGCGAGCCGGTCCGCGCCCATCAACTCGATGATCTGGCCGAGCCGTTCGGGCGCGTCGATCGCGAAGCCCGTCTTGAGGACGGCGGCGTCGTCGACCTGCGGCAGGATGCGGCGCAGCGCGGAGTCCGGCAGATGGCCGACGAAGCGGCCCATGGTCAGGTGGTCGCCCCGTTCGGCGAGCGCCACCGCGATGCGTACGACGAGGTTCTCGTCGAGGCGTCCGACGATGCCCTTGATCCGGCGCGGGTCGAGGTGTCCGCACGACTCGGCGGTGAAGGACACCGGCAGCTTCTCGATGATGTCGGCGGCGCGCGCCGGTTCGAGCCGTCCGGCGACGGCGGCGGCCAGGCGTGGGCCGAGCGCCTTCTGCGAGATGGCGGCCGCGACCCCGGCCGGCACCAGCTTGGTCGCGGAGGCGATGCGGTCGAGCATCTCGGGTGCCCGGTCGAAGAGTGCCGCCACGCTCTGTTCGCGGAAGCGGCGTACGTCGTCGACGGGCAGGTCCCGCAGGAAGGCGAGTGTCTCCGGTTCGACGTCGAGGAGGCGGGCGATCTTGAGGGTCTCGGCCCTGCCGCGCAGCTTGTCCATGTCTGGCTCCGTTTCTCTCGTTTCCCCTGTGTCTCTCCTCGCTCTTCTCGGCTATCGGAAGAGGATCCGCCGGACGGGGCCGCGGGCCAGTGCGGGCACGAGCTTCAGCGCCTCCTCGGCGGCCTCGTTGAGCCCCGCGGCCCGGCTCTCGCGCTGCCGCTTCAGCGCTTCGGCGAGCGTGGTCAGCTGATCGGGCGTCAACTGCCCGAAGGATTCCGCCGGTTCGTCGCGCAGCTCCGCGCTCAGCTGCTCCCGTTGCTCCCGTGCTTCGGTGCTCATTCGGCCTCCCGCGGCGCCGTTCAGGGCTGGGTACGGCCCCGAGAGTGGCGCCGAATTGACTTTTAGTCAATAGAGTGCGTTCCGGAGGGTCTCGCCGCTGCCCCTGCGGACGCACGAAGAGGCGCCCAGGGCCCCGTGGTGCGGGGCCCTGAACGCCTCCCGGCGGACTGCGGCTCTCAGCCCTTGACCGCGCCCGCCGCCAGACCGGATCCGAGCTTGCGGTGGATGACCACGAAGAAGATCATCACCGGCAGCGTGACCAGCGTGGAGCTGGCCATGACCGGGCCCCAGGCCGTGGAGTTCTCACCGAAGAACTGGTAAATGCCCACGGCCGCCGTGTACTTGTCGCTGCCCTTCATGAACGTGTACGCGAAGACGAACTCGTTCCACGCCGTGATGAACGCAAAGATCGACGTGGCGACGAGCCCCGGCGCGACCAGCGGAAGCAGTACCGACCAGAACATCCGCGGCCAGGACGCCCCGTCGATGTACGCGGCCTCCTCGACCTCCTTGGGGACGGTGGCGACGAAGCCGCGCAGCGTCCAGATCGCGAAGGGCAGCGAGAGCGCGATGTAGACGACGCTCAGGCCGAGCAGGGAGTTGAGCATGTCGTAGTCCCGCATCTGGATGAACAGCGGGATGACCAGGGCCTCGAGCGGCACCATCTGCACGATCAGGATCATGATCAGTACGGAGGTGCGGAAGCGGAACTTGAAGCGCGCCACCGCGATGGCGGCGAACAGCGAGAGCAGTCCGGCCGCGGCGATCGTGGCGAGGCCGACGAGCGCCGAATTCAGCAGGTACGTACCAAAGTTGCCCTTGTCGAAGACGAAGGTGAAGTGCTCGAAGCTGAGGCCGCTCGGCAGCACGTCCGAGCCGCGCAGGGACGCCTTCGGGTCGAGCGCGGTGGAGACCATCCAGTAGACGGGGAAGAGCGTGAAGACCAGGAGCGCGACGACAGCGACCGGGATTCCGATGCGCCCCGCGAGGGTGGTGCGGCGTGCGGTCACAGGTCCTCCTCCCCCTGCCGGAACAGCGTGCGGATGTAGACGATCGTGATGAGCAGGAGCAGCACGGTGAGCAGCACCGCGGCCGCGGCGCCCGTGCCGTAGTCGTTCTTGGCGAAGGCCTGGATGTAGGAGAAGACGCCGAGGTTGTAGACGTCCTCGTTGGAGCCGTCGCCGCCGGGTTGCAGATAGATCTGGGTGAAGACCTTGAAGTCCCAGATGGTGGAGAGGATGGTCACCACGAGGAAGACGGGCCTGATGGTCGGCAGCGTGATGTTCCAGAACCGCTGCCAGGCGTTGGCGCCGTCCAACTCCCCTGCCTCGTACAGCTCCTTGGGGATCGTCATGAGCCCCGCGAGGACGGTGATGGCGACGAACGGGAAGCCGTGGTGGATCACGTTCAGGGTCGCGATGGCGTAGAACGGGCCGCGTTCGGTGAACCAGTTGGTGGTCTCGGGGTCGATCAGGCCGAGCGAGCCCGCGATCTGGCTGACCATGCCGTCCTGCGGCTGGAAGAGCCAGATCCAGACGTACGTCCCGGTCACCGCGGGCATCGCCCAGGCGGCGAGGATCGCGATCGAGCAGATCAGCCGCCAGAAGGGGCCGAGGCGGTTGAGGAGCAGGGCGACGAGCGTGCCGAGCGCGACGGTCAGGCCGACGCAGGCGATGGCGAAGAAGACGGTGTTGGGCAGGACCGTCTTCCACAGCAGTCCGCTGCCGAGCAGGTCGGTGTAGTGGTCGAAGCCGGTGAACGTCCCTACGCCGCCGCCGAATTTGACCTCGTAGTCCTGCAGGGAGAGCTTGCCGACCTGGATCAGCGGCCAGAGCAGCAGGCCCGCGAGGACCGCGAGGGAGGGGGCGAGGAGGAGCCAGGGACGGGTGACGGTGATGAGCTTCTTGCGACGGCGGGCCGCCTCGGCGCCGCCGTCGGACTTGAGGGGGCCACGGCGGGCCGGGGATTCCGGCCCGCCGTCGACGAGCGTCTCTTTCACGGTGTCGTGTCTTTCCCAGTGTCCTTCACGTGCCGAACTCGCCCCTGTCTACTTGTCCTTGGCGAAGATCGCGTCCATGTCCCTGGCGGCCTTGTCCGCCGCCTCCTGCACGGACGACTTGCCGGTGAGGATCGACTGGACCATGCCGGGGATGACCTTGGAGGCCTGGATCTCGCCGTACGCCTTGGTCTTCGGGACGGTCGCGCCGGCCTCCAGCATCTGCTTGGCGAACGGCTCGACCAGCGGGTCCTTCTTCGCCTCGATCTTCTTCAGCTCGGAGTTCTGGCCGGGGAAGTAGTTGGTCTGCTCGGCCCACTTGGCGGCGAACTTGCCGGTGGTGAGGAGCTTCACGAACTCCCAGGCGAGGTCCTTCTTGTCCGTGTTGAACGTGGACAGATAGGAGCCGCCGAGGAAGGACTTGCTCATGCCGCCGTTCTCGCCGGGGATCGGCACGGCGCCGAGCTTGCCCTTGAGGTCCGGGTTGGCGTCGACGATGGCCTTCGGGGTCCAGTTGCCGCCGACGGACATCGCGATCTCGCCCTTGTTCCAGGCGTCGCCGACCTCCTTCTCCGTCCAGGTGTTGACCTTGGCCGGGGAGACCTTGTCCTTGGTGGCGAGGCCCGTGTAGTACTCGATGCCCTTGATGGCCTCGGGCGAGTTGATGCCGGACTTCCACGTGCCGCCGGACTCGGTGGCGAGTTCACCGCCCGCGCCCCAGATGAAGGGGGTCGCGAACATCTCGGCGCCGCCCGCCACCGGGAAGGAGACGAGCTTCGGCTCCTTCTCCTTGAGCGTCTTGGCGGTCGCCTGGAGCTCCTTCCACGTGGTCGGGGCCTTCAGGTTGTGCTTCTCGAAGATGTCCTTGCGGTAGACGATGGAGCGGACGCCCGCGTACCACGGCATGCCGTACTGCTTGCCGTCGAGCGTGCCCGCGTCCTTGAGGCCCTCGACGAGATCGTCGTTGAGGCCCGACTTCTTCACCTCGTCGGTGACGTCGACAAGAGCGTCCGTCTCGGCGAACTGCGGCACCCAGGTCGTCCCGACCTCGGCCACGTCGGGCACCTGGTCCGCGCCGCCCTCGATGGCGGTCGTGAACTTCTTCTGGGCGGTGGCCCACTGCTGGTACTCGACGTGGATCTTGGCGCCGGTCTTCTTCTCGAAGGCGTCCCCCGCCTCCTTGAAGAACGGCCTCGCGTCGGGGTTGGTCCCCTCCATGATCCATACGGTGAGGGTCTTGCCCTTGCCGTCGGTGGCCTTGTCGCCCTTGTCGCCGTCATCGCCACCGCACGCCGTGGCGGTCAGTCCGAGACTCATGGCGATACAACCAGCGGCGATGACACGTCGATTCATGCCGGCCCCCTCCAGGTTCCGATTGGTGGGAGCGATTGTGGTCACACCTGGCCGAGGCGGTCTAGACCCATTGGGATAAGCGGCCGAACCGTAATGAGGGTTGCGGGTGACGCAACATGCGCTCATACCGTTGCGCCACACGCAACGCACACGTCACGGCGCCGGGGTGGCGCAAAGGTGCCCGAACGCCACGACGCCCGCCTCCGTCCGGTCGGGGACAAAGCGGGCGCCGCGTCAGTTCCGCACACCGTTGTGCGGGACGTATGAGGGGTCGTACGGAACAAAACCGTACGGGATGAAACCGTACAGAACGAAACCGTGTGCCTAGACCGTCAGGGCCCGGTCCGTCGGGCGGATCGGGGCCGGAAGATCACTCGCACCGGTGAGGAAGCGGTCCACGCCGCGCGCCGCCGAGCGGCCCTCGGCGATCGCCCACACGATGAGCGACTGGCCGCGGCCCGCGTCACCGGCCACGAAGACGCCGGGGACGTTCGTCTGGAAATCGGCGTCGCGCGCGATGTTGCCGCGCTCGTCGAGCTCCAGGGCGAACTGGTCCACCAGACCGTTCTCGCGGTCCGTGCCCGTGAAGCCCATCGCGAGCGTGACCAGCTGGGCGGGGATCTTCCGCTCGGTGCCCGGCTTCCGGGTCAGCTTGCCGTCGACGAACTCCACCTCGACCAGGTGCAGGAACTGGACGTTGCCGTCCTCGTCGCCCTCGAAGTGGGTGGTCGAGACGGAGTAGACCCGCTCGCCGCCCTCCTCGTGCGCGGAGGTCACCTTGTAGAGCATCGGGAAGGTCGGCCAGGGCTGGCCCGCGGCCCGCTCGTCGCCCGGCTTCGGCATGATCTCCAGCTGCGTCACGGAGGCCGCGCCCTGCCGGTGGGCGGTGCCCACGCAGTCCGCGCCCGTGTCGCCGCCGCCGATGACGACGACGTGCTTGCCCTCGGCGGTGATGGGGGGCGCCACGAAGTCGCCCTCCTGCACCTTGTTGGCGAGCGGCAGGTACTCCATGGCGAAGTGGATGCCGTTCAGGTCGCGGCCCGGCACCGGCAGATCGCGGGAGATGGTCGCACCGGCGGCGATGACCACGGCGTCGTACCGCTTGCGCAGCTTCGCCGCGTCCAGGTCGCGGCCGATCTCCACGCCCGTACGGAACTTGGTGCCCTCCGCGCGCATCTGCTCGATGCGGCGGTTGATGTGCCGCTTCTCCATCTTGAACTCGGGGATGCCGTAGCGCAGCAGGCCGCCGATGCGGTCGGCGCGCTCGTAGACGGCGACCGTGTGTCCGGCCCGCGTCAGCTGCTGGGCGGCGGCGAGTCCCGCCGGGCCCGAGCCGATGACGGCGACGGTCTTGCCGGAGAGGCGCTCGGGGGCCTGCGGCGCGACGTCGCCGGTCTCCCACGCCTTGTCGATGATGGAGACCTCGACGTTCTTGATGGTGACGGCGGGCTGGTTGATGCCGAGCACGCACGCCGCCTCGCACGGGGCCGGGCACAGGCGGCCCGTGAACTCCGGGAAGTTGTTCGTGGCGTGCAGCCGCTCCTGCGCGGCCTGCCAGTCCTCGCGGTAGGCGTAGTCGTTCCACTCGGGGATGAGGTTCCCCAGCGGACAGCCGTTGTGGCAGAACGGGATGCCGCAGTCCATGCAGCGCGAGGCCTGCTTGGAGATGATCGGCAGCAGGGACCCGGGAACGTACACCTCGTTCCAGTCCCGCACGCGCTCGCCGACCGGGCGGGTCTCGGCGACCTCGCGGCCGTGGTTCAGGAAGCCCTTGGGATCAGCCATTGGTCGCCGCCTCCATCATCTTCTCGGTGATCTCGGACTCGGAGAGCCCGGCTCGCTCGGCGGCGTCCTTGGCGGCGAGCACTGCCTTGTACGTACTGGGAATGATCTTGCTGAAGCGGTCCACGGACACGGCCCACTCGGCGAGGAGCTTCTCGGCGACGGTGGAGCCCGTCTCCTCCGCGTGGCGGCGCACGACGTCGTGCAGCCACTGCTTGTCGGTCTCGTCGAGGGGCTCGACCGCCGCCAGGTTCCCGGCGTTGACGTTGTCGCGGTCGAGGTCGACGACGTACGCGATGCCGCCCGACATGCCGGCCGCGAAGTTGCGGCCCGTCTCGCCGAGGACCACCGCGTGGCCGCCGGTCATGTACTCGCAGCCGTGGTCGCCCACGCCCTCGGAGACGACCGTCGCGCCGGAGTTGCGGACGCAGAAGCGCTCGCCGGTGCGGCCGCGCAGGAACAGCTCGCCGCCGGTCGCGCCGTACGCGATGGTGTTGCCCGCGATCGTCGAGTACTCGGCGAGGTGGTCGGCGCCCCGGTCCGGGCGGACCACGATGCGGCCGCCCGAAAGGCCCTTGCCCACATAGTCGTTGGCGTCGCCCTCCAGGCGCAGCGTCACACCGCGCGGCACGAACGCGCCGAACGACTGGCCCGCCGAGCCGGTGAAGGTGATGTCGATGGTGTCGTCGGGCAGGCCCGCGCCACCGAACTTCTTCGTCACCTCGTGGCCGAGCATGGTGCCGACCGTGCGGTTGATGTTGCGGATGGCGACCTGGGCGCGCACCGGGTGCGCCTCCGTGGCGCTGGACGCGGCGAGGGCGTCGGCGGCGAGCTTGATCAGCTCGTTGTCGAGCGCCTTCTCCAGGCCGTGGTCCTGGACCGTGATCTGGTGCCGGACGGCGCCCGCGGGCAGCGACGGCACGTGGAAGAGCGGCGCCAGGTCGAGGCCCTGCGCCTTCCAGTGGCTGACGGCCTTCTCCGTGTCGAGCAGCTCGGCGTGGCCGACGGCCTCCTCGATGGAGCGGAAGCCGAGCTCGGCGAGGAGCTCACGGACCTCTTCGGCGATGAACTCGAAGAAGTTCACGACGAATTCGGGCTTGCCGGAGAAGCGGTCGCGCAGCGCCGGGTTCTGCGTGGCGATGCCGACCGGGCAGGTGTCCAGGTGGCAGACGCGCATCATGACGCAGCCGGAGACGACGAGCGGCGCGGTCGCGAAACCGAACTCCTCGGCGCCGAGCAGCGCGGCGATGACGACGTCGCGGCCGGTCTTCAGCTGGCCGTCGGTCTGCACGACGATGCGGTCGCGCAGGCCGTTGAGCAGCAGGGTCTGCTGGGTCTCGGCGAGGCCGAGCTCCCAAGGTCCGCCCGCGTGCTTGAGGGAGGTCAGCGGCGAGGCGCCCGTACCGCCGTCGTGTCCCGAGATGAGGACGACGTCCGCGTGCGCCTTGGAGACACCCGCGGCGACCGTGCCGACGCCGACCTCGGAGACCAGCTTGACGTGAATCCGCGCCTGCGGGTTCGCGTTCTTCAGGTCGTGGATCAGCTGGGCCAGGTCCTCGATGGAGTAGATGTCGTGGTGCGGCGGCGGCGAGATGAGGCCGACGCCGGGCGTCGAGTGACGCGTCTTGGCGACCCACGGGTACACCTTGTGGCCGGGCAGCTGGCCGCCCTCGCCGGGCTTGGCGCCCTGCGCCATCTTGATCTGGATGTCGTCGGCGTTGACCAGGTACTCGGAGGTCACACCGAAGCGGCCGGACGCGACCTGCTTGATGGAGGAGCGGCGCGCCGGGTCGTAGAGGCGGTCCGCGTCCTCGCCGCCCTCGCCGGTGTTGGACTTGCCGCCCAGCTGGTTCATGGCGATGGCGAGCGTCTCGTGCGCCTCGCGGGAGATCGAGCCGTACGACATGGCGCCGGTCGAGAACCGCTTGACGATCTCGGTGACGGGCTCGACCTCGTCGATGGAGATCGAGGGGCGCCCGCTCTTGAAGCCGAAGAGTCCGCGCAGCGTCATCAGGCGCTCGGACTGCTCGTTCACGCGGCCCGTGTACTGCTTGAAGATGTCGTAGCGGCGGCTGCGCGTGGAGTGCTGGAGGCGGAAGACCGTCTCCGGGTCGAACAGGTGCGGCTCGCCCTCGCGGCGCCACTGGTACTCGCCGCCGATCTCCAGGGCGCGGTGCGCCGAGGGGATGCCGGAGGCCGGGTACGCCTTGGCGTGCCGGGCGGCGACCTCCTTGGCGACGACGTCGAGACCGGCGCCGCCGATCTTCGTCGTGGTGCCCGCGAAGTACCGCTCCACGAAGGCCTCTTCGAGACCGACGGCCTCGAAGACCTGGGCGCCGCGGTAGGAGGCGACGGTGGAGATGCCCATCTTGGACATGACCTTCAGGACGCCCTTGCCGAGGGCGTGGATCAGGTTGCGGATGGCCTGCTCGGCCTCGATCCCGGGCAGGAAGGTGCCCGCGCGGACCAGGTCCTCGACGGACTCCATCGCGAGGTAGGGGTTGACGGCCGCGGCGCCGTAGCCGATGAGGAGGGCCACGTGGTGGACCTCGCGCACATCGCCCGCCTCGACGAGCAGACCCACCTCGGTGCGCTGCTTCGTACGGATGAGGTGGTGGTGGACGGCGGCGGTGAGCAGCAGCGAGGGGATCGGCGCGTGCTCGGCGTCGGAGTGCCGGTCGGAGAGCACGATGAGGCGGGCGCCGGCCTCGATGGCGGCGTCGGTCTCGGCGCAGATCTCGTCGATACGGGTGGCGAGGGCGTCCCCGCCGCCGCTGACGCGGTAGAGGCCGGCGAGCGTGGCGGCCTTCATGCCGGGCATGTCGCCGTCGGCGTTGATGTGGATGAGCTTGGCCAGCTCGTCGTTGTCGATCACCGGGAAGGGCAGGGTGACGCTGCGACAGGACGCGGCGGTCGGGTCGAGCAGATTGCCCTGCGGGCCCAGCGAGCTGTGCAGCGAGGTGACGAGCTCCTCGCGGATGGCGTCCAGCGGCGGGTTGGTGACCTGCGCGAACAGCTGGGTGAAGTAGTCGAAGATCAGCCGCGGGCGCTCGGAGAGGGCCGCGATCGGGGTGTCCGTGCCCATGGAGCCGAGCGGCTCGCCGCCGGTCTTGGCCATCGGCGCGAGGATGACGCGCAGCTCTTCCTCGGTGTAGCCGAAGGTCTGCTGGCGGCGCGTGACGGAGGCGTGCGTGTGCACGATGTGCTCGCGCTCGGGCAGGTCGGACAGCTCGATCTCGCCGGCCTCCAGCCACTCCTGGTAGGGGTGCTCGGCGGCGAGCGCGGCCTTGATCTCGTCGTCCTCGACGATGCGGTGCTCGGCGGTGTCGACGAGGAACATCTTGCCGGGCTGCAGGCGGCCCTTGCGGACGACCTTCGCGGGGTCGATGTCGAGGACGCCGACCTCGGAGCCGAGGACGACGAGGCCGTCGTCGGTGACCCAGTAGCGCCCCGGGCGCAGGCCGTTGCGGTCGAGGACGGCGCCCACCTGCGTGCCGTCGGTGAACGTCACGCACGCCGGGCCGTCCCAGGGCTCCATCATCGTGGAGTGGAACTGGTAGAAGGCGCGCCGGTCCGGGTCCATGGAGGCGTGGTTCTCCCAGGCCTCCGGGATCATCATCAGGACCGAGTGCGGCAGCGAACGCCCGCCGAGGTGCAGGAGTTCGAGCACCTCGTCGAAGGACGCGGAGTCGGAGGCGTCGGGTGTGCAGATCGGGAAGACCCGGTCGATCTTCTCCTGGCCGAAGAGGTCGGAGGCGAGCTGCGACTCACGGGCGCGCATCCAGTTGCGGTTGCCCTTGACGGTGTTGATCTCGCCGTTGTGCGCGACGAAGCGGTACGGGTGCGCGAGCGGCCAGCTCGGGAACGTGTTCGTCGAGAAGCGGGAGTGGACCAGCGCGACGGCCGTGGCGAAGCGGCGGTCGGAGAGGTCGGGGAAGAAGGGCTCCAGCTGTCCGGTGGTCAGCATGCCCTTGTAGACGATGGTGCGGGCGGAGAGCGAGGGGAAGTACGTCCCGGCCTCGCGCTCGGCGCGCTTGCGCAGCACGAACGCCTTGCGGTCGAGCGCCAGGCCCTTGCTGTCGCCGTCGGCGACGAAGATCTGCCGGAACACGGGCATCGTCGAGCGGGCGGTGGCGCCGAGCAGCTCGGGGGCGACGGGGACGTCGCGCCAGCCGAGGACGGTCAGGCCCTCCTCGGAGGCGATCGTCTCGATCTGTGAGACGGCGGCATCGGTGGTGCCCGCGGTGTCCACGGGCAGGAAGGCGATGCCGACGGCGTAGGCACCGGCCTCGGGGAGCTGGAATCCGGCCACCTCGCGCAGGAAGGCGTCCGGCACCTGGAGCAGGATGCCCGCGCCGTCGCCGGAGTCCGGCTCGGAGCCCGTGGCACCGCGGTGCTCGAGATTGCGCAGTACCGTCAGCGCCTGTTCGACCAGGTCATGGCTGGCAACACCGGTGAGGGTGGCCACGAACCCGACACCGCAGGCGTCGTGTTCGTTACGGGGGTCGTACATCCCCTGGGGGGCGGGGCGACCGTCCATGGGCGACCAGGCGTGGGTACGCATCGGCACTCCCGTCGTCGTCGTGGCATATGCAGAAGGCGAGGGACGACGTTGGCCCTGGCGAAATTTCGTGCAGGTTACATGATGGAACGCTTCTCGAAAAGCGGATAGCTCATTCCACCATGTGGACACCGCCCACTGAGGTGGGGAGCGGCGAAGAGGAGACCTTTGCGGACAGATCGGTGACCGGAGGCCCTGCGCGGCACAGGCCTCATTGCCCGCAGCGCTTACGGCTCATGCCCGGTGGTTAAGGAATCGAAACCGCCGAGTAACGGCTACTTATGCAAGGTCCCGCATAGCCCTGCACGGCCTTATCCTACGGCCGTCCCGAACAAGCTGCCCAGGGCGTACGTCACACCGGCCGCCGCACCACCGAGCGCGAGCTGCCGAAGACCACTGAACCACCAGGACCTCGCCGTCACCTTGGCCACCACGGCACCGCAGGCGAAGAGCCCGATCAGGGCGAGCAGCAGGGCGGGCCACAGCACGGTGGCGCCGAGCAGATACGGCAGTACGGGAAGCAGCGCGCCCAGCGCGAACGACCCGAAGGACGAGACGGCGGCGACGGTCGGCGAGGGCAGATCGCCCGGGTCGATGCCGAGCTCCTCGCGGGCGTGGATCTCCAGGGCCTGCTCGGGATCCTTGGACAGCTGCCGGGCGACCTCGCGGGCCAGCTCGGGCTCGACGCCGCGCGAGGCGTACAGCTCGGCAAGCTCCTTCTCCTCGTCCTTGGGGTGCTTGCGCAACTCCCGGCGCTCGACGTCCAGTTCGGCCTGGACGAGCTCGCGCTGCGAGGCGACGGAGGTGTATTCGCCCGCCGCCATGGAGAAGGCGCCCGCAGCGAGCCCCGCGAGACCGGTGATGACGATGGTCTCCCGCGAGACGGCACCGCCCGCGACACCGGTCATCAGGGCCAGGTTCGAGACGAGGCCGTCCATCGCGCCGAAGACCGCGGGGCGCAGCCAGCCACCGTTCACATCGCGGTGGGTGTGGTTGTCGCGGTGCGCCTCGTGCAGTGTCGCTTCGGTCTCGATGATCGCCATGGTCGGCCCCCTCTTTCATGCTTGGACGACCTCGAAAGTACGCGCGAAAAAAATCTCCCGCCAGCAAGGAAGGCCGTACTTACCTGCGAAAACGCGCCTCCCGGAGGGCCCTCTCGACCACCCGGATCCGCGCCTCCCGACGGGCGAAGGAGTGATCTGAGCTTCGGGGCGCTCGTGTGAGCGCACCGCGTGGCAGACATCCACCAAGCACCGCAGCACCCCCGCACCGCACCCAGCGGTCCGCACAAGGCCCGCGGCCCGCGCACAAGGGAGGCACGGCATGGCAGCCACCGCATGCGTTCCCTCGGTCCCGCCGCCCGGCGACGCCGACGACCTCCGCGAGCGGGCGCGCGGCGCACTGCTCGGCCTCGCGGTCGGCGACGCGCTCGGCGCCCCCGCGGAGAACATGAAACCGTCCGAGATCCGCCGCCGTTGGGGCCGTATCACCGGGTACGTCGCCGAGCATCCGGCCGGCACGGACGACACCGAGTACGCGATCTTCTCCGGCCTGCTGCTCGCCCGGCACGGCTCCGCGCTGACGGTCGCGCACGTCGAGGCGGCCTGGCACCAGTGGATCGCGGACCTGGACGAAGGCCCGTTCCGCGGCGCGGGCTTCAGCGAACGCGGCACCCTGGAGAACCTGCGCAGGGGCCTGGCCGCCCCCATCTCCGCCCAGCACCGGCACGCGTGGAGCGACGGTCTCGCGATGCGGGCCGCACCCTTCGGCGTCTTCGCGGCGGGCCGCCCGCACGAAGCGGCCCGTCTCGTCGCGATCGACGGCTCCGTCAGCCACGACGGCGAGGGCATCTACGGCGGCCAGGCGGTGGCGGCGGGCGTCGCGGCGGCGATGGCGGGAGCCCGGGTCGACACCGTGGTGGCCGCGGCCCTCGCCGCCATCCCCGACGACTGCTGGACGTCCCGCTCGCTGCGCCGCGCGGTGGCCGTCGCACGGCGCGGCGAACGCGCGGTCCGCTCCGCGGTGGTGATCGGCGGCTACCCCTGGACCGACCTCGCGCCGGAGGCGGTGGGCCTCGCCTTCGGGGCGTACGCGGCGGCGCGCGGCGACTTCTCCACGGCCGTCCTGACCGCGGTCAACATGGGCCGCGACGCGGACACGACGGCGGCGGTCGCGGGAGCCCTGTCCGGCGCCACGTGCGGCGCCGCGGCGATCCCCCGCTCCTGGTCCGCCGCGATCGGCCCGGCCAAGGGCAGCTGCCTCCCCTCGATGCGGGGCCATCACGTGCTGGACATCGCGGAGTTGCTGACACCCGACCCCGAGGAGGGAACGTGACTGCTGTGCCCCCGGTGCAGGGCGCCGATCACGGAGGCAGCAAGGCGTCGCAGGCAGCGGGCCTCCTCCTGGGCCTGGCCGCAGGCGACGCCGCCGGGTGGCCGGCCGCCCGTCACAGAGCGGCCCGTATGCCCGAGTGGACACGAAGGCTCACCCGCGAACTCGACACGTTCGCCGAGCAGAACGCCACGACCACCCTCCCCGTCCCGATCGCCCTGAACCAGCCGCCCGAGCCCCTGCGCCTCGGCCCGTCCGACGACGCCGAATGGGCGGCCTTCACCGCGGAGTCCGTGCTCCGCGCGGCGGACGGCACCCTCAGCGCCGCGCTGAGCGCGGACCGCCGCGTCCGAGCAGCACTCGACCTCTCCTGGAACTCCCTCGCCGCCGAAGTCTCCGCGGCGGCGGCCCGCGCCCCCGAGGTCGAATCGGCGGTGCTCCCGCTGCGCGCCCGGATCTCCGTGCGCGCGGGCCTCGGCAACCTCGCGGCGGGCCTGCGCCCGCCCGCCACCGGCCACGACAACCCGCACTACTTCGACGACGCCGCCTGCGTACGCGCCTGTGTGCTGGCCCTCGTCCACCCAGGGCGCCCCGAACAGGCCGCGGCCCTCGCCGAGTTCGACGCCCGCTTCACCCAGGACGGCGACGGCGTGCACGGCGCCCGTGCGATGGCGGCGGCGATCGCGGCCGCGCTCGGCGGGGCGGACGTCGACGCCATGGTGGACAGCGCGCTCGAACAGCTCCCCGAGCACACGGAGATCGGCCGCAACGCCCGCCACGCCGTCAAGCTCGCCCGCGCCGACGCGACGGACGACGGCGGCGCCTTCGCCCTCGTACCGCTCCTGGAACACCAGATCGTCGACCACGTCTACAGCTACGGCATCGCCGCCGCCGAGACCGTCCCGGTCGCCCTCGCCCTGACCACCGCCGCCCGCGGCCGGATCCGCGAGGCGGTGCCCGCCGCCGCGTGCCTGTCCCGCGTCGCCGACTCTGCGCCCGCCCTCGCCGGGGCGCTGACCGGCACGCTCGGCACGGCGGCCGCGCTTCCCGAGGCGTGGCAGGACGCCTGCCGCACCCTGTCCGGCTGCGCGCTCCCCCGCCTCGCGGGCACCGACCTGGTGGAACTCGCCGGGCAGTTGAGCCGCGTGGAACTCGCCGGAAGGCCGAGCCGCGCGGAACCCACGGAACCGGCCACTCCAGGTGGACAATTCCGGCATGACGCCCACACCCAGCACTCCGGAACCCGGCATCCCAGCACCCGGCGGCCCGACGGCCCACACCCCTGACCTGGCCGACCGCATCACGGGCAGCCTCGTCGGAGCGGCGGTCGGCGACGCGCTCGGCGGCCCCGTCGAGGGGTACGCCCCGGAGCAGATCGCCGAGCGGCACGGCGGCCGCGTCCGGGGCGTCGTCGGCCCCTGGAACGGCGACCGGTGGCGTACGGCCCGCCCCATCGCGCCGTACCACAAGGGCGACGGGCACGTCACCGACGACACCTTGATGACGCACGCCCTCGTCCGCGTCTACGACACCGTCCGCGACCACCTCGACGCGTACGCGGTCGCCGACCACCTGGTCCCCGACCTGATGACGACGCCCCGCTGGATCCCGGAGCTGGAGGCCGAGGCGATCCCCCTGCACCGGATCTTCCTCGCCGAGAAGTGGCTCGCCGCCCGCCTGCACTACGGCCACGTCGACCCGCGCGAGGCGGGCACCGGCAACATCGTCAACTGCGGTGCCGCGATGTACATGGCGCCGGTCGGCCTGGTCAACGCGGCCCACCCGACGGCCGCGTACGCCGAGGCGCTCGACGTCGCGGGCGCCCACCAGTCGTCGTACGGCCGGGAGGCGGCGGGCGTCTTCGCGGCGGCGGTCGCGGCCGCCTGCGCGCCGGGCGCGAGCCCGGAATCGGTGATCGCCACCTGCCTGGACCTGGCCAAGGACGGGACGCGCGCGGCGATCGAGGCGGTGACCGAAGTGGCCGCGGGCCACCGGGACTTCGAGACGGCGCTCGCCCCGCTGCGCGCCGCCGTCGCCCCCTTCGACACGGTCGGCCCCGACTACCGCGCCCCGTCCCTCGGCGCCCGCCGCCCCTCCCGGCTGCACTCCATCGAGGAACTCCCCATCGCCCTCGGCATGCTCCTGGTCGGCGAGGCCGACTACCGCCGCACGGTCCTCGGCTCGGTCAACTACGGCAGGGACTGCGACTCCATCGCGACGATGAGCGGCGCGATCGTGGGCGCGCTGCGGGGCGAGTCGGCGATCCCCCGCGACTGGTCCAAGACGGTCGCCGAGGCCAGCCGCCTCGACCTGCACGCCCCGGCGAGGGTCCTCACGGACGTGACGCAGGAGATCTTCACCCGCGACGTGCGCCACCGCCGCGCCCACGAAGCCGCCTTCGCAGCACTCACGGCCACCCGATGATCCGCCTGACCTGGGTCCAGCCGGAGGACCTGCTCGGCCACGAACTCCGCCAGGCGGAACTGGAGGGCCGCGACGTCACGTCGGCACGTTCCCGCTGGCTGGCGGCGGGCGGCCACGAGGCGCCACCGCGCGCGGGGGCGTCCCCGAGCCCGGCCCCACCACACGTCCGCGCCTTGGCGGAACGACTTCTGGACGAGTTGGCTTGCGCCTCCGCAACGGTGCTCGGCACCGAGGCGTTGTGCCCACCCGTGCCGCCCTGCGGCACGCCTGCCCACAACGGGGGCCTCCGCGAACGCCTCCACGCCGCCTGGCTGGGCAGAGCCGCAGGCTGCCTCCTGGGCAAGCCGGTGGAAAAGCTCCCGCTGGAAGGCATCCGCCACCTGGCCAAGGCCACCGGCAACTGGCCCCTCAGCACCTGGTTCACGGAAAGAGGCGTCCCGCCCGAGCTCAGGGCAACACACCCCTGGAACAAGCGCTCCGCACACACCTCCCTCGCCGAGAACATCGACGGCATGCCCGAGGACGACGACCTCAACTACCCCCTCCTCAACCTCGTCCTCCTCCAGCGCCACGGAAAGACCTTCACCACCACGGACGTGGCCCGGCTCTGGCTCGAAGAGCTCCCCGCAGGCCGCACCTTCACCGCCGAACGCGTCGCCTACCGCAACCTCCTCAACGGCATCGAGCCCCCGCACACCGCCACCCACCGCAACCCGTTCCGCGAGTGGATCGGCGCCCTGATCCGCGCCGACGTGCACGGCTGGACGAACCCGGGCGCCCCGGAGGCCGCCGCCGAACAGGCGCACCGCGACGCGGCCCTGACCCACACGGCGAACGGCGTCCACGGCGCGGCGTTCGCGGCGGCGACGGTCGCCGAGGCGGCGGGCGGACGCAGCGACGTGCACGGCTGTCTGCGGGCCGGACTCGCCGTCGTACCGCCGGACTCCCGGCTCGCCCGCGCCGTCCGGCACGGCGTCCGACTGGCCGAGCGGGAAAAGGACTTCGACCGTGTGGTCGACCTGCTGCACGCCGCGTACGCCGGACACCACTGGGTCCATGTCGTCCCGAACGCCGCCCTGATCGCCGCCGCGCTCACGCACGCCGACGGCGACTTCAGCGGCTCCATCACCCGCGCGGTCTCCGGCGGCTGGGACACCGACTCGAACGGCGCGACCGCGGGGTCGGTCGCGGGCCTGCTCGCCGGGCGCCCGGACCGCGTACCGGACCGCTGGACGACCCCTCTGAAGAACCAACTGGCCACGTCCATCGGCGACTTCGACGGCATCGGCTTCGACACCCTCGCAGAACTCACCGCCCGGGAGGCACACCGCTCATGACCCCCACGCCCCACATCGCCGTCCTCGGCAGCGCCAACATGGACCTCGTCGCGTACGTCGCCAAGGCCCCGCAGCGCGGGGAGACCGTGACCGGACGCGAGTTCCGTACCGCCCCCGGCGGCAAGGGCGCCAACCAGGCCGTCGCCGCGGCCCGCGCGGGCGCCACCGTCTCGATGATCGGCGCGGTCGGCAACGACGCCTACGGCACCCGGCTCCGCGCCGCGCTCGACCACTCCGGCGTCGACACCGACCTGCTGCGCACCGTCGAGACGACGACCGGCACCGCGCACATCGTGGTCGACGACGAGGGCGGCAACTCGATCGTCGTCATCCCCGGCGCCAACGGCACGCTCACCGCCCTCGCCCCCGGCGACGAAGGCCTGATCGCCTCCGCCGACGCGCTCCTGCTCCAGCTGGAGGTCCCGGCCGAGGTCGTACTCGCCGCCGCGCAGGCCGCCCGCAGACACGGCGTACGCACCGTCCTCACCCCGGCTCCCGCCCAGTCCCTGCCGCCCGAACTCCTGGCCGCCACCGATCTGTTGCTGCCCAACGAACACGAGGCGGCCGCGCTCACCGGCATCACGGACGACCCGCACGCGGCCGCGGGCGCGCTGCTCTCCCAGGTCCCGGAGGTCGTGATCACCCTGGGCTCGCGCGGCAGCCTGTACGCGGCCCGGGGCGCCGAGCCGGTCACGGTGCCCGCGCGCCAGGTCACCGCGGTCGACACGACGGGCGCGGGCGACACCTTCGCGGGCACCCTCGCGGTGGCGGTCGCCGAGGGCAACTCCGTGCCGGACGCGCTCCGTTGGGCGTCGTCGGCGGCCGCGCTCTCCGTGCAGCGGGCCGGGGCGTCGGCGTCCATGCCGTACCGCACGGAGATCGACGGCGAGGCGGACCGCACCTCATGACCGCTCCCCTGACCGGCCTGCGCGTCCTCGACCTGGCCACCCTCTTCGCGGGCCCGCTCGCCGCCACGATGCTCGGCGACTTCGGCGCGGAGGTCATCAAGGTCGAGCACCCCACCCGCCCCGACCCCTCCCGCGGCCACGGCCCGTCGAAGGACGGCGTCGGCCTGTGGTGGAAGCTGCTCGGCCGCAACAAGCGCACGATGACGCTCGACCTGTCGACGCCCGGCGGCCGCGACACCCTCCTGCGCCTGGCCGCCACCGCCGACGTGATCGTCGAGAACTTCCGCCCCGGCACCCTGGAGAAGTGGGACCTGGGCTGGGCGGAGCTGCACGCCGCCAACCCCCGCCTCGTCCTGGCCCGCGTCACCGGCTTCGGCCAGTTCGGCCCCTACTCCCGCCGCCCCGGCTTCGGCACGCTCGCCGAGGCGATGAGCGGTTTCGCCGCGATCACGGGCGAGGCCGAAGGGCCGCCCACGCTCCCGCCGTTCGGCCTCGCCGACTCGATCGCGGGCCTGGCGACGGCGTACGCGGTGATGACGGCGCTCGCGGCCCGCGACCGCACCGGCCGCGGCCAGGTCGTCGACATGGCGATCATCGAGCCGATCCTCACCGTCCTCGGCCCCCAGCCGCTCTGGTACGACCAGTTGGGCCACGTACAGCCCCGCACCGGCAACCGCTCCACCAACAACGCGCCCCGCAACACCTACCGCACGGCGGACGGCGACTGGGTCGCCGTCTCCACATCGGCCCAGTCGATCGCGGAACGCGTCATGCACCTGGTCGGCCGCCCCGAACTGATCGCCGAGCCGTGGTTCGCGACGGGCGCGGACCGCGCACGCCACGCGGACGTCCTGGACGAGGCCGTGGGCACCTGGATCGCGCGCCACACCCGCTCCGAGGTGATCGACGCCTTCGAGAAGGCGGAGGCGGCGGTCGCCCCCATCCAGGACGTACGCGACGTCATGACGGACCCTCAGTACGCGGCCCTGGACACCATCACCACGGTCGCCGACCCGGAGCTGGGCACGCTGCGCATGCAGAACGTCCTCTTCCGGCTCTCCGAGACCCCCGGCGCGATCACCTGGGCGGGCCGCCCGCACGGCGCGGACACCGACGCGGTCCTCACCGAACTCGGCCTGACGGAACGGGAGATCACCACCCTGCGCAAGGAGGGCGCCCTGTGATCACACCCCACCCCCTCACCTGGCTGTATGTCCCCGGGGACCGTCCCGACGTGGTGGCCAAGGCCCTCCTCGCCCGCGCCGACGTCGTGATCATCGACCTGGAGGACGCGGTCGCCCCCGACCGCAAGGAGTACGCCAGATCGGCCACCGCCGAACTCCTCGCGCAGCCGCAGCCCGTCCCCGTGCACGTCCGCGTGAACGCCCTGGACAGCCCGCTCGCCGATGCCGACCTCCGCGCGATCGCCCCGCTCCCCGGCGTCGCAGGGCTGCGGCTGCCCAAGGTCGCCTCCCGCGCCGACGTCATCCGGGTCGCGGAACGCGCCGTCCCCGCCGACGGCGGCGCCCCCACCCTCTACGCCCTCATCGAGTCCGCGCTCGGCCTGGAACACGCCTTCGCCATCGCCACCGCGCACCCCGCCCTGCACGGCCTCTCCCTCGGCGAGGCGGACCTCCGCGCCGACCTGGGCGTACGGGACGAGGCGGGCCTCGACTGGGCGCGTTCCCGCGTGGTGGTCGCCGCACGGGCGGCAGGACTCGCGCCGCCCGCCCAGTCGGTCCACCCCGACATCCGCGACATCGAGGGCCTCACCGCGTCCTGCGCCCGCGGCCGCGCCCTCGGCTTCCTGGGCCGCGCGGCGATCCACCCCCGCCAGCTCCCGGTGATCGAACGGGCCTACCTCCCCACGCCCGAGGAGATCGAGCGTGCGGAGGAGATCACCAAGGCGGCGGCGACGGACGAGGGAGCCCTGGCGCTGCCGGACGGCCGCTTCGTGGACAAGGCGGTGGTGGAAGGCGCCCAGCGGGTCCTCGCCCTGGCCAACAGGACGTAGCCGCACCGCCAACGCCATGGGGCCGCCGGATCGTGTGATCCGGCGGCCCCATCGACGTACAACAGGCGAAGGTCAGCTCTTCTTGGCCGACTTGGCCGACTTGGCCTCGTCCTCGGAGGACTCGGACTCTTCCGCATCCCCCTTGGCCTCGGACGAGGAGGCCTCACCGCTCTTCTCAAGCTTCACGGAGTCGGCCGCACCGTCACCGTCACCGTCCCCCTCGCCGGAGGCGTCCGCGTCGGCGTCGGGCTCGACGATCTCCTCCCGGCCGGGCCGGATCCGCGCCGACACCACGAGGTAGACGACCGCGAGCACGAAGACCACGATCGCGGTCCACACGTTCAGGCGGAGCCCCAGGACGTGGTGGGCGTCGTCGACACGCATGTACTCGATCCAGCCGCGCCCCGCGCAGTACGACGCGACGTACAGCGCGAACGCCCGCCCGTGCCCGAGCTTGAAGCGGCGGTCGGCCCAGATCACCAGGACGGCGACGCCGATGCACCACAGGGACTCGTACAGGAAGGTCGGGTGGTACGTGCCGGGAACCCGGCCGTCGTCCGCCGAGGTGATCTTCAGCGCCCAGGGCAGATCCGTGGGCTTGCCGTACAGCTCCTGGTTGAACCAGTTGCCCCACCGGCCGATGGCCTGGGCGAGGGCGATGCCGGGGGCCAGCGCGTCGGCCCAGGCCGGCAGCGGAATGCCCCGTCGGCGACAGCCGATCCACGCGCCGACCGCGCCGAGCGCGATCGCGCCCCAGATGCCGAGGCCGCCCTCCCAGATCTTGAAGGCGTCGACCCAGTCACGGCCCTCGCTGAAGTACAGCTGGTAGTCCGTGATCACGTGGTAGAGCCGTCCGCCGACGAGGCCGAACGGCACGGCCCACACGGCGATGTCGGCCACGGTGCCGGACCGGCCCCCGCGGGCGACCCACCGCTTGTTGCCGAGCCAGACGGCCACGAAGACGCCGATGATGATGCAGAACGCGTAGCCGCGCAGCGGAATGGGTCCGAGTTCGACCACACCGCGCGACGGACTGGGAATGAAGGCAAGGTCCATGGCAGGTCCGACGCTACCGTGCCGGGCGGCGGGGACGGCAACCAGCCCGGCTACGGCTCCATAACAGGCACACCGGCAGCGGCCGCTAGCCCTTGTTCGCGTCCTCCACCATCTTCTTCAGCTTCGCGGGCGTCAGCGGGTTCTTCTGGTCCCCGAAGATGTTCTTGCCGTCGAGCAGCACGGTGGGCGTGCCCTGCAGCTTGGCGTCGCGGAAGGCCTTGTCGGACTTGCCGACCCAGCTGTCGTGCTTCCCCTCGTCCACGCACTTCTTGAAGGAGTCCGTGACCAGTCCGTCGACCTCGCCCGCGAGCTCGATGAGCCTGCTGTTCTTGGCGTAGGCGTCGTCCGTCTCCTCGGGCTGGTTCTTGAAGAGCACGTCGTGGTACGGCGGGTACTTGCCGTCGTCCTGGGCGCACGCCGCCGCGTTGGCCGCGCGCAGGGAGCCGTCTCCGCCGAGGTTGTTGTCGATGAGCGTCGCCAGGTGGTACTCGACCTTCAGCTGGCCCTTGTCGGCCAGTTCATTGATCGTCGAGCGGTAGGTGTCCTCGAACTGCTTGCAGGCGGGGCAGCGGAAGTCCTCCCAGATGGTGAGGGTCGACTTGGCGCTGTCCTTGCCGAGGGGGATCGACAGCTGATCCTTGCCGTTCGCCCCCTTGGGGACGACCACCGGGCCCGATGTGTCGGTCTTCTTGTCGTCCCCGGAGTTGGCGGCGAGCAGGCCCACCACCGCGGCCAGGCCCAGGACGCCCAGCACGGCCGCGCCGACGATCAGCGCCCTGCGCTGCTTGTCGCGGGACTTCTGCCGCTCTCGCTCTTCCGCCAGCCGCTCGCGGGCCGATCGCTTTCCCTCACGGTTCTTCTCGCTCACACCCCGCCAACGAACCGGGGAGGCACGAGCGTGCCTCCCCGGTCCAAGATCCACCCGTATGGGTTACGCCTTGCCGCGTACGCCGTCCGCGAGTTCGCCCGCGAGGGTGCGGACGGCGGCCAGACCTGCCGCCTCGTCCGGGGCGTCGAGCATCCGCTGGACGAAGGCGGAACCGACGATCACGCCGTCGGCGAAGCCCGCGACCTCGGCGGCCTGGCGGGCGTTGGAGACGCCGAGCCCGACGCAGACCGGCAGGTCGGTGGTGGCCTTGGTGCGCCGCACCAGTTCCTGCGCCTGCTCGCCGACGGACGCGCGGGTGCCCGTGACGCCCATCAGGGAGGCCGCGTAGACGAAGCCGGAGCCCGCCGCCGTGATGGTGGCGAGCCGCTCGTCCTTGCTGCTCGGCGCGACGACGAAGACCGTCGCCAGGCCGTGCTTCTCGGCGTGCTCCCGCCACAGCGCCGACTCCTGCACGGGCAGATCGGGCAGGATGCAGCCCGCGCCGCCCGCCTCGGCGAGCTCGGCGGTGAAACGCTCCACGCCGTAGCGGTCGATGGGGTTCCAGTACGTCATGACGAGCACCGGCTTGCCGGTCGCGTCGAAGGCCTCGCGGACCGTGCGCATGACGTCGCGGATCTTGAGGCCGCCGCGCAGCGCGATGTCGTCGGCGGTCTGGATGACCGGGCCGTCGAGCACCGGGTCGGAGTGCGGCAGGCCCACCTCGACCACGTCGGCGCCGCCGTCGAAGGCGGCCTTGACCGCTTCGATGCCGCCGTCGACGGTCGGGAACCCGGCCGGGAGGTAGGCGATGAGGGCGGACCTGCCCTCGGCCTTCGCGGCCGCCAGGGTGTCACTCAACAGCTGGATGTTGCCGCTCACTTGGCGTCCCCCTCGATCTCCGCGGTGGCCGCCGCGTCCGCCTCGACGGCGGCGTCCGTGTCGTACAGGCCGAAGTAGCGCGCGGCCGTGTCCATGTCCTTGTCGCCGCGCCCGGACAGGTTGACGACGATCAGGCCGTCCTTGCCCAGCTCCTTGCCGACCTCCAGGGCTCCGGCGAGCGCGTGGGCGCTCTCGATGGCCGGGATGATGCCCTCGGTGCGGGACAGGAGCCGCAGGGCCTGCATCGCGGCGTCGTCGGTGACCGCGCGGTACTCGCCGCGGCCGCTGTCCTTGAGGTAGGCGTGCTCGGGGCCGATGCCGGGGTAGTCGAGTCCGGCCGAGATCGAGTAGGGCTCGGTGATCTGGCCCTCCTCGTCCTGGAGGACGTACGAACGGGAGCCGTGCAGGATGCCCGGCTCGCCCGCGGTCAGCGTCGCCGCGTGCTCGCCGGTCTCGACGCCGTGCCCGGCGGGCTCGCAGCCGATGAGGCGTACGTCCGCGTCCGGGATGAAGGCGTGGAAGAGGCCGATGGCGTTGGAGCCGCCGCCCACACAGGCGATCGCGGCGTCGGGCAGGCGTCCGGCGCGCTCCAGGATCTGGCGGCGGGCCTCGACGCCGATGACGCGGTGGAAGTCGCGGACCATGGCCGGGAAGGGGTGCGGTCCCGCGACGGTGCCGAAGAGGTAGTGCGTGCGGTCCACGTTGGCGACCCAGTCGCGGAACGCCTCGTTGATCGCGTCCTTCAGGGTGCGGCTGCCGGACTTCACGGCGACGACCTCGGCGCCCAGCATGCGCATCCGGGCCACGTTCAGAGCCTGGCGCTGGGTGTCGATCTCGCCCATGTAGATGGTGCAGTCGAGGCCGAAGAGCGCGCAGGCGGTGGCCGTGGCGACGCCGTGCTGGCCCGCGCCGGTCTCGGCGATGACGCGGGTCTTGCCCATGCGCTTGGTGAGCAGGGCCTGGCCGAGCACGTTGTTGATCTTGTGCGAGCCGGTGTGGTTCAGGTCCTCGCGCTTGAGGAAGACGCGGGCGCCTCCCGCGTGTTCCGCGAAACGGGGGACTTCGGTGAGGCTGCTGGGGCGGCCCGTGTAGTGGACCAGGAGGTCGTCGAGTTCGCGGGCGAACTCTGGGTCGTTCTTGGCCTTGTCGTACTCGACGGCGACCTCGTCCACGGCGGCGACGAGGGCCTCCGGGATGAACTTGCCGCCGAACGCGCCGAAGTAGCCTTCGGCGCTGGGGACTTGACCCTCCGGGTCGGGGATGAAGTACTCGCTGGGCATGCGGGATCCTCGCTGTGGCTGGCGTTTGCGTTTCGGCATGAGTACGCCCTGGCGCCGTAGCTGGTCACGGGTCCATCGCGGCTGCAGCTCGTGGTGGGCTGATCGCGCAGTTCCCCGCGCCCCTGACGGGGCGCTCCTCAGCTCAGGCGGCGCCCGGAGCGCCGCCTCGCCATCGCATCCCTGGGATCTGGCCCGGTTCTGAACCGATGTGGTAGCGCACGCGCCTGCCCCGCACGCGGCGTGCGGGGGCCCGGCAGCCGCGGGGGCGGCAGCCGGGGGCCAGGCGGGCGGCAATGGGCATCGGGAGGGTCAGCTCCGTCCGTGGCGGAGGGCCGGGTGGGCGCCCGCGGCGACGAGGTCGGAGACCGCGGACTTCGGGTCGCGGCCGGTGACCAGGGACTCGCCGACGAGCACCGCGTCGGCGCCCGCGTTGGCGAAGGCGATCAGGTCGTGCGGTCCTCGCACACCGGACTCGGCGATCTTGACGACGCTGTCCGGCAGTTCGGGCGCGATGCGCTCGAAGGTGGAGCGGTCGACCTTGAGGGTCTTGAGGTCGCGGTTGTTGACGCCGATGACCCGGGCGCCCGCGTCCACGGCGCGCTCGGCCTCGTCCTCGTCGTGCACCTCGACGATCGGCGTGAGGCCGATCGATTCGGCACGCTCGATGAGGGACTCCAGGGCGGGCTGCTCCAGGGCCGCCACGATGAGCAGCGCGAGGTCGGCGCCGTACGCCCTGGCCTCCCACAGCTGGTACGAGGTGACGATGAAGTCCTTGCGGAGCACCGGGATGTCGACCTTGGCGCGGACGGCCTCCAGGTCGGCGAGCGAGCCGCCGAAGCGGCGCTCCTCGGTGAGCACGGAGATGACGGCGGCGCCGCCCGCCTCGTAGTCGGCGGCGAGACCTGCCGGGTCGGCGATCGCGGCGAGCGCGCCCTTGGAGGGGCTGGAGCGCTTGACCTCACAGATGACCGAGACGCCTTCGCCGCGCAGTGCGGCCGCGCCGTCCTTGGCCGCGGGGGCCTTGGCCGCGCGCTCCTTGAGCTCGTCGAGGCTGACGCGCGCCTGCCGCTCCGCGAGGTCGGCACGGACTCCGTCGATGATCTCGTCGAGCACACTCACGCGAGCGGCCCCCTTCCCTGACGGTTGAGCTGACGTTCAAGCTGGTCACTGCGATGGTATCCGCAGGAGGGCGAAGGCTCCGCATCCGGTTGACGCCCGTCCCACGACCTGGACATCCGCCGCGCCCCCGACCTGCGGGTTCGCCCGGGCCCGCGGCCCGCGAGGTCAGGGGTGCAGCCAGGATCCGAACGGCAGATTGCGTACGACGGTGAAGACCGCGACCAGGACGCCGGCGGCCCAGAGGTGCGCCGTGCCCAGGTGGATCCTGGGCGGCCGTCCGCGCACGGTCCTGACCACCCAGAAGGTCCACACCACCGCGAAGAGGCCGTACCCGACGACGGCGAGCGCATTGGCGCCGAACGCCGCCGCGACGTCGCCGTGGACGAACGCGTGGGCGCTGCGCAGGCCGCCGCAGCCGGGGCAGTAGATGCCGGTGAGGCGGAGCAGCGGGCAGGCGGGGTAGTGGCCGGGTTCGTTCGGGTCGACGGCGCCGACGTACGCGAAGGCCCCGACGACCGAGGCGAGCACACCGGCCGGCACGAGCAGACGGGTCAGGACGGCGGGCGCTGCGCTCTCGGTTTCGGCGGTCACGCGTGCATTCTGCCCCGCGCCGTGGTCCGGCGCCCGGTGGCCGGACGGTGGGCGCGTACGCGAAGAGGCGGCCACGGCGCGTGCCGGACCGCCTCTTCGCGTACGACGAAGATCAGCTCTGCGGGATCAGCTCTCGGAGCCCGCGACCTGTCGCTGCGGGCGCTTGGCCTGGCCCAGGCCCGCCATGCGCATGGCGCCGCCGACGATGCCGCCGATGGCGATGATGGCCATGCCGGCCCAGAAGCCGGGCACGTTCGCCATCACCATGAAGGCGCCCGCGACGCAGAAACCGATGAAGGCGATGATGACGCCGGTCCAGGCGGCCGGGGTGTGTCCGTGGCTGCTGCCCGCCATTGAATTGCTCCTCGTTGCTGTATGCGTGGCGGCGGGTGACGAGCCCGCCGCGCTCGGACGCTCACTGTCATTGTCCCGTACTCGCGCGTATGCCGTGAGCGCGGGGTCACTCATGTGCCGGGGGCGCGCGGTCGCTCCGCGCGCGCCGGACCGGTCACGTTTCGCGCGTCGGGTCCTCGCCGCGGTCCAGGGCCTTCCACAGCTCCTCGGGCCGCTCCGGGTCCGGTGCCCTGCGGGTCTTGCGGGGCGCGGGCGAGCCGTCGCGTTCGTAGCGGCCCGACATCGCGGGCCAGCCACGGCCGTACGTCAGCGCGAGCAGCCCCGCGAGCAGGAGCAGCACGCCCGCGGCGGCCGCGGCGTACGGCCAGCCGGTGTGGCTCAGGCCGCCGATGGTGGCGGCGGCGTCGCCGGAGGCCGTCGCGGCCTTCTCGTCGAGGGCCCCGCTGTCGTCCGCGCCGAGCAGGGCGGCGGCGACCGTGCCGGCGCCGCTGAGCACGAGCAGCAGGGAGACCAGGACGCGTCCGGTGCGGCGGACCGCGAAGACCGCGACGAGCGCGGCGAGGCCCACTATCGCGAGGGCCGCGGGCACGCCCGTGACGTCGCTGCCCTTGGCGGTCAGCGGCAGGGAGCCGCCCGCCACCGAAGCGGTGCCGTGCGCCCAGTCCTGGCGGGATGCGAGCAGTGCGAGGGCCGCGCCGACGGCGCCGAGCAGCAGCGCGGCGGCGATGCTGCGCCTGCTGCTGCGCTGCTCTTGGCTCTCGGACGGAGCCTCGGTACGGGGCGGTGGTACTGCGGAAGTCACCTGTCCACTATCCCTCACGGCCCGAACGGGCGTGCAATCGGTTCGCCGTGTGGATGGCGCGCAGCACGGCGGCGGCCTTGTTGCGGCACTCGGTGTCCTCGGCGACGGGGTCGGAGTCGGCGACGACGCCCGCGCCCGCCTGCACATATGCCGTGCCGTCGCGGAGCAGGGCGGTGCGGATGGCGATGGCGGTGTCGGAGTCGCCCGCGAAGTCGAGATAGCCGACGCAGCCGCCGTACAGGCCGCGCCGGGACGGCTCCAGTTCGTCGATGATCTGCATCGCGCGGGGCTTGGGGGCGCCGGAGAGAGTGCCCGCGGGGAAGCAGGCGGTGAGCACGTCGAAGGCGGTGCGGCCCTCGGCGACCTGTCCGGTGACCGTCGACACGATGTGCATGACGTGCGAGTACTTCTCGATGGACATGAAGTCGACGACCTCGACGGATCCCGGCTCGCAGACCCGGCCCAGGTCGTTGCGGCCCAGGTCGACGAGCATGAGGTGCTCGGCGCGCTCCTTGGGGTCGGCGAGCAGCTCGTCGGCGAGCGCCTGGTCCTCCTGCGGGGTCGCGCCGCGGTGCCGGGTCCCCGCGATGGGGTGCACCATGGCGCGCCCGTCCTCGACCTTGACGAGGGCCTCGGGGCTGGAGCCGACCACGTCGAATCCGTCGAAGCGGAAGAGGTACATGTACGGCGAGGGGTTGGTGGCCCGCAGCACCCGGTAGACGTCCAACGCGCTTGCCGTACAAGGGGTTTCGAAGCGCTGCGAGGGCACGACCTGGAAGGCCTCGCCGGCCCGGATGCGCTCCTTGATGTCCTCGACGGCGTCCTGGTACTGCGCGCCGCCCCACAGCGCGGTGTACTCCGGGAGTTCGGAGGGCGGCAGGGCGGCGGGCGGCTGGGGGACGGGCCGCGAGAGGTCGGCCTCCATGGCGTCGAGCCGGGCGACCGCGTCGGCGTACGCCTCGTCGACGCCGGTGTCGAGGTCGTTGTGGTTGATCGCGTTGGCGATCAGCAGGACCGAGCCGTCCCAGTGGTCCAGGACGGCGAGGTCGCTGGTGAGCAGCATGGTCAGCTCGGGGAGCTGGAGGTCGTCCCGCTCCCCCGGGCCGATCTTCTCCAGGCGGCGCACGATGTCGTAGCCGAGGTAGCCGACCATGCCGCCGGTGAAGGGCGGCATGCCGGCCGCCAGGTCGCGGGGGGTGTGCAGCAGGTCGACGGTGGTGCGCAGCGCGGCGAGCGGGTCGCCCGACGTGGGGACGCCGACGGGCGGGGTGCCGAGCCAGTGGGCCTCGCCGTCGCGGACGGTGAGGGTGGCGGCGCTGCGGACGCCGACGAAGGAGTAGCGAGACCACAAGAACGCGGCGCGGCCGTTCTCCGCGGACTCCAGGAGGAAGGTGCCGGGGCGTTCGGCGGCGAGCTTGCGGTAGAGGCCGACGGGGGTGTCGCCGTCCGCGAGGAGCCTGCGGCTGACGGGGATGACGCGGCGGTCGGCCGCCAGCTTGCGGAAGGTCTCGAGGTCCATGGGAGCCGACCCTACTGACCGGGCGCCGAGGTGCCGGACACGGGCAGCACGTCGGTGTCGAAGCAGGTGCGCGTGCCCGTGTGGCAGGCGGGGCCGACCTGGTCGACCTGGACGAGGACGGTGTCCGCGTCGCAGTCCAGGGCGACTTCCTTGACGTACTGGAAGTGCCCGGAGGTGTCGCCCTTGACCCAGTACTCCTGGCGGCTGCGCGACCAGTAGGTGCAGCGTCCTGTGGTGAGGGTGCGGTGCAGTGCCTCGTCGTCCATCCAGCCGAGCATCAGCACCTCACCGGTGTCGTACTGCTGGGCGATGGCGGGGACGAGTCCGTCGGCGCTGCGCTTGAGGCGCGCGGCGATCTCCGGGTCGAGGCTGCTGGGCGGCGGAACGCTGGTCATGGGCCCATTGTGCCGCGCTCCCCCGGCTCGCCCCGATGGCGTCCACTGTCCGGACCGCGGGGCCGGTCGTAGGCTGGATGACATGTCGACCCATGCCAAGCGTGAACGACTCCTCCTCGCCGATCTGTTGGAGGCGGAGGGCCCTGAGGCCCCTACCCTGTGCGAGGGCTGGAGGACCCGGGACCTCGCGGCCCATGTGGTGGTGCGCGAGCGCCGCGCGGACGCCGCGGGCGGGCTCGTGATCAAGCAGCTGGCCGCGCGCCTCGAGCGGGTGCAGGCCGAGTTCGCCGCGAAGCCGTACGAGGAACTGATCCAGCTGATCAGGACCGGGCCGCCGCGGTTCTCGCCGTTCTCGCTCAAGCAGGTCGACGAGGCGTCGAACGCCGTCGAGTTCTACGTCCACACCGAGGACGTGCGCCGCGCACGGCCCGACTGGACGCCCCGCGAGCTCGACCCGGTCTTCTCCGACGCCCTGTGGTCCCGCCTCGAACGCACGGCCCGCCTGGTCGGCCGCAAGGCACCGACCGGCCTGGTCCTGCGCCGCCCGGACGGCCAGACGGCGGTGGCGCACCGGGGCACCCCGGTGGTGACGGTGACCGGCGACCCCGCCGAACTCCTGATGTTCGTGTACGGCCGCCAGGAGGTCGCCGATGTCGCTCTGGAGGGCGACAAGGACGCGATCGCCACGCTGCACGAGACGAAGCGGCTCGGGCTCTAGGGCCTGTCCGGCGGATCAGGCCGCATGCGGGTGGCGCCCACCTTTCGGTGCTGGTGAGCGGGGTCTGGTGCGTGCAGCTGCAAGGCGGAGGAGGGCGGCAACGCAGTGGGGTCTCCCCTGCTCGAGCGCAGCCGAGAGCTTGGGGGAGTGCGTGCCAGACCCCGCGACCCGCGGCATGATCCGCCGGACAGGCCCTAGGGTCTGCCCATGATCAAAGTTTCCATGGTGAGCGTCTACGTGGACGACGTCGCGAAGGCGCACGCCTTCTACACGGACGTGCTCGGCTTCGAGACCCGTGAGCACATCGACATGGGGGACGGGATCCTGTTCGTCACGGTGGGTGCGGCCGGTGCCCAAGCGGACCTGGAGCTGCTCCTGGAGCCGGGTCAGGGGCCGATCGCCGAGCCGTACCGCGCGGCGCTGCGGGCGGCCGACCTGCCGTGCATCGTCTTCTCCGTCGACGACGTGCGCGCCGAGCGCGAACGGCTCGGCGCGCTCGGTGTGCGCTTCGCGCAGGAGCCGACGGAGCAGGGCACGCTGCTCACCGCGGTGCTCGACGACACGGTCGGCAATCTGGTGATGCTGTCCCAGCCGATCGGCTGAACTTCCCTGTTCAGACGGGGAGTTCGGCGCGGCGCAGCGGGCGGGAGCAGAGTCCGTACGCCGCGCCCGCCATGGTGAGAGCCGCGCCCGCGAGGAAGACGGGACCCGCGCCCCACGCGCCGATCGCGACACCCGTGAGCGGGTAGCTGAGCGGCGGGATGCCCATGGTGAAGAGGCTGCCCACCGAGGTGACGCGGCCGAGGTAGGCCGGGTCCGTGACGGTCTGCATCAGCGCACCGGCGAGCGCGCCGCCGAGCCCGAGGCACAGCCCCGTGAAGAACGCGGCCACCACACCGGCCGCCACCGAGGGGGCGAACGCGAACGCGCCGAGCGCCACCGCCCCGGGCAGCACCGCGCACGACATCACGAGCCCGGCCCGCGGCACCCGCCGCCGCACGGCGAGCAGCAGCGACGCGGCCCCCGCGCCCAGCCCGAAGCCCGCGAGGACCCATCCCATCCCGGCCGCGCCCCAGCCGCGCTCGTCGGCGAGCAGCACGAAGCCCACGTTGGCGGGCCCGGCGAAGCCCATCTCGCTCACCGCGATCGTGACCACCAGCGGGGCGAGGACGCGGTGCCCGCGCACATACCGCAGCCCGTCGGCCAGTTGGCGCCGCGCCGTGTCCGCCGCGCGGCCCGCCCGCTCCTCGGCGGGCTCCCTCATCCGTACGGTCATGAGCAGCGGCAGGGACACCGCGAACAGCACCCCGGCCACGCCGAACCCCGCCGCGGGACCGCCCACGGCGACCGCGAGCCCGCCGAGCGGCGCCGAGCACACCGTGGCCACGCGCTGGGCCAGACCGCGCAGGCCCTGCACCCGGCTCAGCTGTCCCGGCGCGGTGATGCGCGGCGGCAGGGCGCCCACGCTCGGCAGGAAGAGCGCGTCCACGGCCCCGAAGACGAGGGCGACGGCGGCGAGCACCCAGATCCCGGGGGCGGCCACCAGGAGCAGCGCGGCGACCGCGACGACCACCGCGCAGCGCACCGCGTCGCTGCCGATGACCACGCGGCGCGGCCCGAAGCGGTCGGCGACGACTCCCCCGCCGAGCATGAGCAGCGCACGCGGCACCGCGCCGACGGCGAGCACGAGCCCGGTCTGCGCGGCGCCGCCGCTGCGGGCGGCGGCCCAGGACAGCGCCACGAAGTAGACGTTGTCGCCGATCATCGACGCGGTGTAGGCGCTCAGCCAGCGCAGGACGTTGGGGTCGCGGTGGGCGGGGCGTTCGGCGACGGGGGCCGGGGGTATGCCGGTGACGGTCATGGCGGGCGCCCTCTCAGATCCGGAAAGGGAAACTGGCCAGGTGCACGGCGACGTTCTCGCGCCCCTCGGTGTCACCGGCCGCCTCCGCGGCCTTGCCCCGCTCCTCGTACGTCTTGATCAGGGCGTGGATCTCGGCGTTGAGCCGGGTGAGTTCGGCGGGGTTGAGGCGGGCGAGGAAGTCGGACTGGTCGGCCGCCTTGCGCCACTGCTCGCCCCATGCCGCCTGCTGGTCGAGGTAGGTCTCGTACTGCTCGTTGTGGTGCGCGATCAGGCGGCGGACGGTGGCCGCGTGGGCGGCGACGCCCTCGGGCGAGTCCTTGAAGTCCTCGTGGCGGAAGCTCAGGGTCTCCTGCGCGGCGCGCCACCACCGCTCGCGCGCGTCGCCGCTCTGCGCCTCGGCCTCCTCGATGAGGCCGTGCTCGGCGAGCTTGCGCAGGTGGTAGCTGACCAGCGAGACCGCCTCGTCGACCTGCGCCGCCAGCTGTGAGGCCGTGGCGACACCGGCGACGCGCAGCGTGCCGTAGAGCTTCAGGCGCAGCGGGTGCCCGAAGGCCTTCAGCGTGCCGACGTCGGTGATCCGGCGGTTCTCGGGAGGCGGGGGCTGCCGCTTGTCGTCCATGCCTCCACCGTAGATAGGAAAGAAAAGTTGCACAATAAAAATTGCGCAACTTCTCTTTCGCATCTGTACGGAAAAGAGCCCCGGCCGCCCAGAGGCGGCCGGGGGCCAGACACCGGAGGGAGCGGCAACCCGGAGGGCTCAGCGGACGGGGTGCCCCGCCGCGCGCAGCGTCTCCTTCACCTCGCCGATCCGCAGATCCCCGAAGTGGAAGACGGAGGCCGCGAGCACCGCGTCCGCGCCCGCCGCGACGGCCGGCGGGAAGTGTTCGAGGCGGCCCGCGCCACCGGACGCGATGACCGGCACGGTGACGTGCCCCCGCACCGCCTCGATCATCTCGATGTCGTAGCCGTCCTTGGTGCCGTCCGCGTCCATCGAGTTGAGCAGGATCTCCCCCGCGCCCAACTCGGCGGCCCGGTGCGCCCATTCGACGGCGTCGATCCCGGCGGACTTGCGGCCGCCGTGCGTCGTCACCTCGAAGGACCCGGACGCGGTGCGCCGCGCGTCCACCGAGAGCACGAGCACCTGGCGCCCGAACCGCTCCGCGATCTCACGGATCAGCTCGGGGCGCGCGATCGCCGCGGTGTTGACCCCGACCTTGTCCGCGCCCGCGCGCAGCAGCTTGTCGACGTCCTCCGCGGTGCGTACGCCGCCGCCGACCGTGAGCGGGATGAAGACCTGCTCCGCGGTGCGGCGGACCACGTCGTACGTCGTCTCGCGGTTGCCGGAGGACGCGGTGATGTCCAGGAAGGTGAGCTCGTCGGCGCCCTCGGCGTCGTACACCTTGGCCATCTCGACGGGGTCGCCCGCGTCGCGCAGGTTCTGGAAGTTGACGCCCTTGACGACGCGGCCGTTGTCCACGTCGAGGCAGGGGATGACTCGTACGGCGAGGGTCATGACGCGTCAGCTCCCCGGTACGCCTCCACCTCGACCTCGACGACCAGGCTGGGGTCGATGAAGCCGGAGACGATCAGCATGGACGCGGCGGGCCTGACCTCGTCGAAGAGCTCCTTGTGGGCGCGGCCCACCTCGTCGACGTCGCGCGCGTGCGTGATGTACATGCGGGTGCGCACGACGTGCTCACGGCCGAGGCCGAGCTTCTTCAGGGCGTCGATCGCGACCTGGAAGGCGTTGAGCGTCTGCTCGTAGGGCGTGCCCGCGTCTATGGTGCCGTTCACCACGGACGTGCAACCCGCCACCAGGACGAGGCCGTTGGGCAGTTCGACGGCGCGGGAGTAGCCGATGGCGTCCTCCCACGGGCCGCCCGAGTTCACCCGGCGTACGACGTCGCTCATGCCGACGCCACCGCCGCGAGCGCCTCTTCGAGGGTGAACGCCTTCGCGTACAGCGCCTTGCCGACGATCGAGCCCTCGACGCCCAGCGGCACCAGCTCGGCGATGGCGCGCAGGTCGTCCAGGCTGCTCACGCCGCCGGAAGCGACCACGGGGCGGTCCGTGGCCGCGCAGACGCCCCGCAGGAGCTCCAGGTTGGGGCCCTGCAGCGTGCCGTCCTTGGCGATGTCGGTGACGACATAGCGCGCGCAGCCCTCGGAGTTGAGGCGCTCCAGGGTCTCGTAGAGGTCGCCGCCGTCGCGGGTCCAGCCGCGGCCGCGCAGCGTCGTGCCGCGCACGTCGAGGCCGACCGCGATCTTGTCGCCGTGCTCGGCGATGACCTTGGCGACCCAGTCCGGGGTCTCCAGGGCGGCCGTGCCGAGGTTCACGCGGGTGCAGCCGGTGGCGAGGGCGGCGGCGAGCGTGTCGTCGTCGCGGATGCCGCCGGACAGCTCGACCTTGATGTCCATGGCGCCCGCGACCTCGGCGATCAGCGCGCGGTTGTCGCCGGTGCCGAACGCGGCGTCCAGGTCGACCAGGTGCAGCCACTCGGCGCCCGACCGCTGCCAGGCGAGGGCGGCCTCCAGCGGGGAGCCGTAGGAGGTCTCCGATCCGGACTCGCCGTGGACGAGGCGTACGGCCTGGCCGTCGCGGACGTCGACGGCGGGAAGGAGTTCGAGGGTGCTCACAGGGTTCCGATCCAGTTGGTGAGGAGCTGGGCGCCGGCGTCGCCGGACTTCTCGGGGTGGAACTGGGTGGCGCTCAGGGCGCCGTTCTCGACGGCCGCCACGAAGGGCTCGCCGTGCGTGGACCAGTGCACGTACGGGGCGCGCATCACGGGATTGGCGACTTCGAGGGACCAGTCGTGCACGGCGTAGGAGTGCACGAAGTAGAAGCGGGCGTCGTCGTCGAGGCCCTTGAAGAGCGGGGACCCGGCCGATGCCTGGACCGTGTTCCAGCCCATGTGCGGCACGATGTCGGCCTTCAGCGGCTCGACCGTGCCGGGCCACTCGTCGAGGCCCTCGGTCTGAACGCCGTGCTCGATGCCGCGCGCGAAGAGGATCTGCATGCCCACGCAGATGCCCATCACCGGACGGCCGCCGGACAGGCGCCGCCCGACGATCCAGTCGCCGCGCGCCTCCTTGAGCCCCTGCATGCAGGCGGCGAAGGCGCCGACGCCGGGCACGAGCAGGCCGTCGGCGTTCATGGCCTTGTCGAAGTCGCGCGTTATCTCGACGTCGGCCCCCGCGCGCGCGAGGGCGCGCTCGGCGGAGCGGACGTTGCCGAAGCCGTAGTCGAAGACGACGACCTTCTTGGGAGTGCTCATCTCGCGTACGCCTCCCGTCAGTTCCAGTAGTCGAGCCGCAGGATGCCCGCGGCCAGGCACATCACGGCGCCGATGGACAGCAGCGTGATGAGGCTCTTCGGCATGCCCTGCTTGACGAAGGAGATGACGCCGCCGATCAGGAAGAGGCCGACGACGATGAGGATGGTGTTGAGGCCCGTCATGGCTTTACAGCGCACCCTTCGTGGAGGGGAGGATCCCGGCCGCGCGCGGGTCGCGCTCCGAGGCGTACCGCAGGGCGCGGGCCAGGGCCTTGAACTGGCACTCCACGATGTGGTGGGCGTTGCGCCCGTACGGCACGTGGACGTGCAGCGCGATCTGCGCCTGGGCGACGAAGGACTCCAGGATGTGCCGGGTCATCGTCGTGTCGTACTCGGCGCCGATCATGGGCGCCATGTTCTCCGGCTCGGTGTGCACCAGGTACGGGCGGCCGCTCAGGTCGACCGTCACCTGGGCGAGCGACTCGTCCAGCGGGACGGTGCAGTTGCCGAAGCGGTAGATGCCGACCTTGTCGCCGAGCGCCTGCTTGAAGGCGGCACCGAGGGCGAGCGCGGTGTCCTCGATGGTGTGGTGCGAGTCGATGTGCAGGTCGCCCTCGGTCTTGACCGTGAGGTCGAAGAGGCCGTGGCGGCCGAGCTGGTCGAGCATGTGGTCGTAGAAGCCGACCCCGGTCGACACGTCGACCTTTCCGGTGCCGTCGAGATCGATCTCGACGACGACGGAGGTCTCCTTGGTGGTTCTCTCGACCCGTCCTACGCGGCTCATGCGCTCTGCTCCTTCTTCAGTTCGCGTACCGCATCGAGGAACGCGTCGTTTTCGGCGGGGGTTCCTGCGGAGACCCGCAGCCATCCCGGCACGCCGTTGTCCCGGACCAGGACGCCCCGGTCGAGGATCCGCTGCCACACCTCATGGGAGTCGGCGAATCGCCCGAACTGCACGAAGTTGGCGTCGGAGTCGGTCACTTCATAGCCCATGCCGCGCAGCTCGGCGACGAGCCGGTCGCGCTCGGCCTTGAGCTGCTCGACGTACCCGAGGAGGGTGTCCGTGTGCTCCAGGGCGGCGAGCGCGGTGGCCTGCGTGACGGCCGACAGGTGGTACGGCAGGCGGACCAGCTGCACCGCGTCGACGACCGCGGGATCGGCGGCGAGATAGCCGAGGCGCAGCCCCGCCGCACCGAAGGCCTTCGACATGGTGCGCGAGATGACGAGGTTCGGCCGCCCCTCGATCAGCGGGAGCAGCGAGTCGCCGTGGCTGAATTCGACGTACGCCTCGTCGACCACGACCATCGACGGCTTGGCGGCCTGCGCGGCTTCGTAGAGGGAGAGGACCGTCTCGGCCGAAACGGCGTTCCCCGTCGGGTTGTTGGGCGTCGTGATGAACACGACGTCCGGCTGGTTCTCGGCGATCGCCTTCGTGGCCGCGGCGACATCGATCGTGAAGTCGTCGCGGCGCGGTCCGGAGATCCAGTTCGTGCCGGTGCCGCGCGCGATGAGGCCGTGCATCGAGTACGAGGGCTCGAAGCCGATGGCCGTGCGCCCCGGGCCGCCGAAGGTCTGCAGGAGCTGCTGGATGACCTCGTTCGAGCCGTTGGCCGCCCAGACGCCGGCGAGGGCGACCTCGTGCCCGGTGGTGCGGGTGAGGTAGCGCGCGAGCTCGGTGCGCAGCTCGACCGCGTCCCGGTCGGGGTAGCGGTTGAGGTCGCGGGCGGCCTCGCGCACCCGCTCGGCGATGCGCTCGACGAGCGGCTCGGGCAGCGGGTAGGGGTTCTCGTTGGTGTTCAGGCGTACGGGTACGTCGAGTTGGGGCGCCCCGTAGGGGGACTTGCCGCGCAGCTCGTCGCGTACGGGAAGGTCGTCGATCCGCGTCACTTCGTGGGCACCTTCCATCCGAACCTCGCCTTGATCGCGGCGCCGTGCGCGGGCAGGTCCTCCGCCTCGGCGAGCGTCACCACGTGGTGCGCCACGTCGGCGAGGGCCTCGCGCGTGTAGTCGACGATGTGGATGCCGCGCAGGAAGGACTGGACGCTGAGCCCCGAGGAGTGGCAGGCGCAGCCGCCGGTGGGCAGGACGTGGTTGGAGCCCGCGCAGTAGTCGCCGAGGGAGACCGGCGCCCAGGGGCCCACGAAGATCGCGCCCGCGTTCTTGACGCGGTCGGCGACGGCGGTGGCGTCCGCGGTCTGGATCTCCAGGTGCTCGGCGCCGTACGCGTCGACGACCCTGAGGCCCTCCTCCAGGCCGTCGACCAGGACGATCGCGGACTGGCGGCCAGCGAGCGCCGGTGCGATCCGGTCCTCGACGTGCTTGGTGGCCGCGACCTGCGGCGCCAGCTCCTCGACGACCGCGTCCGCGAGGGCCTCGGAGTCGGTGACGAGCACGGCGGCCGCGAGCGGGTCGTGCTCGGCCTGGCTGATCAGGTCGGACGCGACGTGCGCCGGGTCGGCGGTGTCGTCGGCGAGGACCGCGATCTCGGTCGGGCCCGCCTCGGTGTCGATGCCGATGCGCCCGGTGAAGTAGCGCTTGGCGGCCGCGACCCAGATGTTGCCGGGGCCCGTGACCATGTTGGTGGGGGCGCAGGTCTCGGTGCCGTACGCGAACATCGCGACGGCCTGGGCGCCGCCGACCGCGTACACCTCGTCGATGCCGAGGAGCGCGCAGGCGGCGAGGATCGTCGGGTGCGGCAGGCCGCCGAACTCCTTCTGCGGCGGCGACGCGAGCGCCATCGACGCGACGCCCGCCTCCTGCGCCGGAACCGCGTTCATGATCACGGAGGAGGGGTAGACGGAGCGGCCGCCGGGCGCGTAGAGCCCGACGCGCTCGACCGGTACCCACTTCTCGGTGACCGTGCCGCCGGGCACGACCTGTGTGGTGTGCGGGGCGCGGCGCTGCTCGCGGTGGACGAGACGGGCCCGCCTGATCGACTCCTCGAGCGCGGCACGGACCTCGGGGTCGAGACCGGCCAGCGCGTCGGTGAGCGCGGCGGCGGGCACCCGCACCTGGTCGAGGCGTACGCCGTCGAACTTCTCCGCGTACTCGATCAGCGCCGCGTCGCCACGATGATGCACGTCCTCGCAGATGGGCCGCACCTTCTCCAGGGCGGCCGCGACGTCGAAGTCGGCACGGGGCAGCAGGGCGCGCAGGGCGGCCCCCGACGGAAACTCCGTAAGGGCATCGCCGCGCAGATCGATTCGAGAGATCACATGGCCAATTCTCTCAGACCTTCTTTCGACACCGGACGCCCGTATCACTGGCTGATATGGATCCCGGAACAGCACGTTCACCACTAGCGTTCAGGCCGTCACCGAACGGGCATGAACAGGTGTACGAGGCGCAAGCGGACGTGGCACGGGGAGGACGGAAGCAGTGGCCGACGGCACCGGCATCGGGGACCCGCCGGACGGGCTGACCGCCGCGGAGATGGGCATGTGGCAGGCCTTCCGCAACGGCACCGTCTATGACCTCAGGTCGGGCGACGCGACCGTGGACGATCCGCACGGCGGGCACCCCTGGGGCTCCGAGCGCAGCGTGCGCGCGCGCATCGTGTGCTGGCTGCTGCTCGACGGGCCGCCCGCGCTCGCCGGCCGGGTCTCCTCGCTGAAGCTGGCGGGCGTCCAGATCACCGACGTGCTCGACCTCGCGGGCGGCACGGTCGTGCCGTACACCGAGATGAAGCACTGCCGCTTCGAGAAGGAGGTCCTCCTCCCGGAGACCCGCTTCGCCACACTGCGGCTCGTCGACTGCGCGGTCCCCCGCCTGGAGGCCGCCCGGCTGCACACCGAGGGCGATCTGCACCTGCCGCGCTGCCGCATCCACAACGGCATGCGCCTCACCGACGCCCACATCGGCACCGACCTGCTGCTCAACCAGGCGGTCGTCTACCGCGACCGGCGCGGCAACTCGATCCTGGGCGACGGCCTGTCCGTCGGCCAGGACCTGCAGGCCGAGATGATGGAGTCGCACGGCCAGCTGAGCCTGCGCGGCGCGAAGATCGGCGTCTCGCTGAGCCTGCGCGGCAGCCTGCTCACCAACCCCTACGGCCGCCGCGCCCTGAACGCCCCCCAGCTGACCGTGGAGCGCTCGCTCTATCTGACCCCCGCGGGACTCGGCAACCCGTCCCTGACCAGCGGCGCGACCCCGGCGCGCGGCACCCGTGTGCAGCGCTTCGAGTGCCAGGGCGGGATCCGCCTCGACGACGGCAGGTTCGGCGACGCCATCGACCTGACGCAGGCCCGCTTCACGCTCCAGAACGACCAGGAGCTGTCGCTGCGCCGCGTCCAGACGCCCGAGCTGCGCTTCCTCGGCGAGGCACCGCAGCGCGGCAAGGTCGTCCTGTCCGGCGCCAGGATCGTCACCCTGATCGACAGGTCGGTGAGCTGGCCGGGCCCCGGCGGACTGCAGATGGGCGGCTTCACGTACGAGAACCTCGTCCCGCAGGGCAGCTTCCCGCTCTCCCTGCGCCTGAGCTGGGTGGCGGCGGCGACCGCGGAGTACAACCCCGAGCCGTACGAGAAGCTGGCGACCGTCCTGCGCAACGGCGGCGAGGACGCCGACGCCCGCGAGGTCCTCCTCGCCAAGCAGCGCAGACGCCGCGAGACCCTGCCCCTCGCGGCGAAGCTGTGGGGGTACGCGCAGGACTGGACGGTCGCGTACGGCTACCGCCCCGGCCGGGCCGCGGTCTGGATGGCCGTGCTGTGGGCGATCAGCGCGGTGGCCTTCTCGCGCGCCGACCACCCCGCGATCAAACCGGGCGAGCACCCCAACTGGAACCCCGCCCTGTTCACCCTCGACCTGCTGCTGCCCGTCATCAACCTCGGCCAGGACAGCTACTGGCAGCTGCGCGGCGGCTGGCAGTGGTTCGCCGCCGTCCTGATCCTGCTCGGCTGGATCCTCGCGACGACGGTGGCAGCGGGCGCGACGCGACTGCTGCGGCGCAGCTAGGCGCTGCGCTCGGCTGGAACGGTGCCGGTACGCCCACCGGCGTGGGGGCGGTCTGCCTCTGCGGGTGTGTGGGGGCTGGTCGCGCAGTTCCCCGCGCCCCTTCGGGGCGCGGCCGAACCGTTATCCACCCGGAGGCAACCTTCCCCACCCCTCGACCGTCATCCCAGCGCAACGAACAATTGAGCAACCACGACGGTGACCGGCGACCCCGCGCGAGCGGTGCCGGTTGAGGCGCAAAGGAGGGCACGGTGCTGCGTGCCTTCATCCGTACCGCCCGTATGGTGCGGCACACCCCGCGGCTCGCCGCCGGGCTCCCGCCGGACGACGAGGTGCTCCTCGACGTCCCCGACGAGCGCCTCGCCCCCGCCCTCGTCGCCGCGGGCCGCGGCGACTACGGCCCCGCCGCCAAGCTCCTCGCCACCTCCCGCGAGGCCGCCGAGTGGGAGAACCGCGACCGCTACACCACGCGGCTCGCCGCCTTCGCCCGCTCCCGCCCCGAGTGGTTCGACGACTGGCTCGGCGCCTCCCCGCACGACCCGGACGCGCTCCTCGTCAAGGCGGAGCTCGCGGTCGTGCGCGGCTGGGAGTCACCGGCCCGCGCCGAGCTGCTGCGCGACGCGAGCCCGCTGCTCAGCGCCGCCGCCGAGGCCGACCCGCGTGACCCGGTGCCCTGGCGGATCGCGCTCGACCACGCGCGCGGCACCCACGCCCCGCACACCGTCTTCGAACAGCTGTGGGAGGAGGCGGTGCGCCGCTCCTCGTACCACTACGGCTGCCATGCCTCGGCCCTGCAGTACCTGTCCGCCGCCTGGTACGGCTCGCACCGCGAGTGCTTCGACTTCGCCGAGCGCGCCGCCCAGGACGCACTGCCCGGCTCGTTGATACAGGTACTCCCCGCCCGCGCCGCCTTCGCCTACCTCACCAGCCCCTCGGGAAAGGTGCCGCGCGAGCGCCTCGACACGGCGGCCGACCTCGCGATCGGCCTGTCCAGGGAGTACGCGGCAGGGGATCCCTGGCCCGCCGAGGTCCGCAACCTCCTCACCTACGTCCTGGTCCGCCTGGAGCGCTGGGACGACGCCCTGGAGCAGCTGCGCCTGATCGGGCCCTACGCGACGTCCTTCCCCTGGGACCGGATGGCCGACGATCCGCTCGGCCAGTTCCTGGAGCTGCGCGACGGCGTACGCATCGAAGTGGCGTCGATGACGCCGCTGCGCACTCCGCGCGACCGCGCGCACCCCGGCGAGCATTAGGCTTGCCGGTCGTGACCACCCGGCTTCCGCTCTTCCCGCTCAACTCGGTGCTGTTCCCCGGCCTCGTACTGCCGCTGAACGTCTTCGAGGAGCGATATCGCGCCATGATGCGCGAGCTGCTCAAGACCCCCGAGGAGGAGCAGCGCCAGTTCGCCGTCGTCGCGATCCGCGACGGCCTGGAGGTGGCGCCGAGCGCGCCAGGACTCCCCGACCAGACGGCGCTGCCCGAGCACGGCCCCGCCGCGGGCTTCGGCGACGACCCGCTCAAGGCCTTCCACACCATGGGCTGCGTCGCCGACGCCGCGACCATCAGAGAGCGCGACGACGGCGGCTTCGAGGTCCTCGCCACCGGCACGACCCGGGTCCGGATCCTTTCGGTCGACGCCTCGGGCGCCTTCCTCACCGCCGAGGTCGAAGAGGTCCCCGAGGAGCCGGGCGAGGGGGCGGGCGCCCTCGCCGAGGGCGTGCTGCGCGCCTTCCGCTCCTACCAGAAGCGCCTCGCGGGGGCGCGCGAGCGGTCCCTTTCGACGGGCGCCGAGCTGCCGGACGATCCGTCCGTGGTCTCGTACCTGGTCGCCGCGGCCGCCGTCCTCGACACCCCCACCAAGCAGCGGCTCCTGGAGGCCCCGGACACCGCGTCGCGGCTGCGCGAGGAGCTGAAAATGCTGCGCGCCGAGACCGCGATCATCCGTAATCTGCCGTCGTTGCCCGCGACGGACCTGACGCGGGGCACCACGAGCCTCAACTGACGTGCGGGCCACGGCCGGCGCACGACGACGAGCGACGTAAGGCGCGAGCACCTTGGCGAAGAAGCAGAAGAAGCAGAAGCAGGCGGGGGCGGGCGCGGGCGGCACACCCGCGACGGTGGCACTCACCGCGGCGGGCACCGCCTTCACCGTGCACTCCTACGAGCACGACCCCGCCCACCCCTCGTACGGGGACGAGGCCGCCGAGGCCATGGGCGTCTCCCCCGACCGGGTCTTCAAGACGCTGGTCGCCGAGGTCGACGGCGAACTCACCGTGGCCGTCGTCCCCGTCGCGGGCTCCCTCGACCTGAAGGCGCTGGCCGCCGCGGTCGCGGGCAAGCGCGCCGTGATGGCCGACCCGGCGGCCGCCGAACGCACCACGGGCTACGTCAGGGGCGGCATCTCCCCGCTCGGCCAGCGCAAGAAGCTCCGTACGGTCCTGGACGACTCCGCGTCGGCGCACGCCACAATCTGCGTCTCCGCGGGCCGCCGCGGCCTGGAGGTCGAACTGGCGCCGGACGATCTGGCCCTGCTCACGGGCGCGGTGCTCGCGCCGATCGGCCGGGCGTAGCTCGCGCGCGTACGACGTGAAAGAGCCCTCGACACGTGCGCGGGGCGGGACTAAGAACCCAGGGCATGTCGAAAAAGACGCGCATGCGCAAGTGGCGGGCGAAGAAGCGCAAGGCCAATCACGGCAAACGCCCCGCCTAGGAGCCCTGAGAACCCATTCCCTCGGGATGGCCGCCGCTCCGGGGCCCTTCGTAGGGCGTCTGCTCTCCGTAGGGCGCCGGATACGGCTCCGGGTCGCGCGGTCCGAACAGCGCGGTCAGGCCGAGGTGCACCGCGAGCGCCGCCACCGGCCAGGCCAGCAGCACGCCCTTGGCCTTGATCTCCATCGGCGCGTCGAAGACGACCCCCTTGCCGAGGGCCACGGCGTGCGCGACCACATCCGTCTCGGGGCCGACCCAGATGCCGACCCGCCAGGCGAGCAGCGCCCCGCCGAGACTGCCGAGCGCGAGCCCGACGACCAGCGGGAGACCGCCGCGCTTGCGCAGCAGGAAGACGACCACGCCGCAGACCACACCGAACGCGAGCGCGAGCAGGGTGAACGTTCCGTCCACGCCGATCGCCTGCTCGCCCTCGGTGTCCTTGAGGTACACCGCCTTGCCGTCCGAGATGAGCGGCACACGCGGCGCGAGCCACATCCACAGCAGTCCGAGCAGCACTCCGCTGACGGCCACCGCGACCGCGATCACCGCGGCCTCCCGCACTTCGGTCTTCATGCCGGGCCCGTCCTCCTCGTATCCGTAAGGAGCCGTGGCTCCCGACGTCTGCGCGGGTGCCTGCCAGGTGTCGTTCGAGGGCTCGTGGTGCGGCGGTTGGGAGGGTGTCAGTGGTGCGGTCACCCACACATCGTGCCAGTACTCCCTGTGCGGCGCGTCACCGGACGGCCGCCCGGCGGTACGCCCAGGTGGCGACGGCCAGCGAGGCGACACCGACCCCCGCGCAGACCGCCAGGTCGAGGAGGACGAGGGACCAGTCCGGATCGGGCCCGAACGTACGGGCGAAGGCTTCCACGCCGTACGTCGAGGGCAGCAGGTCACGCGCGAACTGCAGCACCGTCGGCATCCGGTCGGCCGGAAGCACACCGAGCAGCAGCGCCGCCGACATGCCCATCTGGCCGAGCAGCGTGGCCAGTTCGGGCCGCGGCGCGAGCAGTCCGAGCGCGGCGCCGAGCCCCGCGAGCGCGGCACCGGCGAGCGGGATCACCGCGGCGAGCACCCACAGATGCGTGAGCGGAAGCCCGAAGAGCCCGCATCCGACGACCGCCGTGACGACCGTGCCGGGCACCGTGAAGGAGGCGTACGCGGCCGCGGCACCGAGCACCACGGCGGCGGGCGGCACGGGCAGCGTGGCGTAGTGGTCGAGCCCGCCGTCGGCCCGCAGCTGCCCGAAGTACTGCGCGAGCAGATTGAGCGCGACGAACGCGACGACGAGCACGGAGGAACCGGCGACGACGGCCCGCGCCTCCCCTCCCCCGTCGACGACGCCCCGCATCAGGATCATGATCCCGACGGACTGGAAGGTCGCCACGAACAGCAGCGGTATCCGCGCGACCCGCGCGCGGGAGAGCTGGGCGCGGTAGACCGCACAGAGCGCGGGAAAGAGCCGGGCGGGCGGCCCGAGGGGCGCAGGCCCGTCGACGTCCTGCTCCGCACGGGCGCTGTCGGCCCGCACGGCGGCTTCCAAAGGAACCGCACTCACCGGACAACCCCTCTGTCTCTGTTCCTGCCCGCACTGCCAGCTGCCGGGACAACGGTCGGACTCACGCCTTGACCAGCCCCCGCCCGCTCCCGCCCAACGCGAGATAGACGTCCTCCAGGCTGGGCGTGGCCAGCGTGAAGTCGTCCAGCGCGGCGAACGCCGCCCCGCCGGTCACCGCCGCCACCGCGGCCCGCGCCTCGTCGGGCGCGAGCCGCAAGGACCACCGCCGCCCCGACTCCACCGCACAGGAGCGCAGCGCCGCCACCTCGGGAACGTCCAGCGGCGCCCGCTCCCGCCATACGAGCTCCACCCGGACCTCGTCGGCGACCTGCTCCTTGAGCCCGGCCGGGCTGTCGCAGGCGATGACCTTGCCCTGGTCGAGTACGGCGACCCGGTCGAGGACGGTCTCGGCCTCGATGACGTTGTGGGTGACGAGGAGCACCGTCGTGCCCCGCTCGGCCCGGCGCGAGTCGATCGCCGCCCAGACGGCCCGCCGTGCGACGGGGTCCATCCCGGTGGTCGGCTCGTCGAGGACGAGCAGCGGCCGCTCGCCCACCAGCGCGGTGGCGAAGCAGGCGAGCCGCCGCTGCCCACCGGAGAGCTTCTTCAGCGGCCGCGAGGCCAGCGGGGTGAGCCCCAGCTCGTCGAGGACCGCGTCCCGCTCGCTGCGCGCCTGGCGCACGTCGAGTCCGCGCAGCCGCCCGGTCGTCTCGACGGCGAGCGACACGGTCAGCTCGTCGAGCGCGGTGGACTCCTGGCCCAGATACGCGAGGATCCGCGCGGCCCGCTCGGGGTGGCGCACGATGTCGTGGCCGAGGATCTCGACGCTGCCGCTGTCGGGCCGCATCAGGCCGGTCAGCTGCCGTACGAGGGTGGATTTGCCGGCGCCGTTGGGCCCGAGCAGACCGAAGATCTCGCCGCGCCCGACCGTGAGACGGATCCCGTCGGTGGCGCGGACCTCGGGGGTCGCGGGCCTGCCGCGCCTGGCGCGGGCGGCCGGGTAGGTCTTGACCAGGTCGCGCACCGCGCAGACGGCGTCGATGCCGAATTCCTGACGGAGTCCTTGTCGGACTGCCGGTGCGGGACGCGTACTCACGAAGGACGAGACTACGGGGTCCGGAGGCACGGACGACGCCCGGGGCGCCCCGTACGCCCCGTATCAGTCACCGGCGCGGTCCCCCGCGGGCGCGTGCTCGGCGGCGGTGCGCACATCGATCTCACGCCAGAAACCCGCCCGGATCGCATACCGGTCGTGCTCGTCGATCTGGTCGTCCTTGTGGGCGAGCAGGCCGAACCGTGCCGCGTAGCGCAGCAGCTCGCCGTCGATGCGGTGCGGGATGCGCGGATACATCGTCGACAGCTTCTGCAGGTTGTGCTGTTCCGGGAGCCGTCCCATCCAGCGGCGGGCGAACACCTGTCCCACCTCGTAGGGGTCGCCGCCGACGGTGGTGATGTCCTCCTCGCGGTCGGCCCAGCGCTGCTCGGCCGTCGTCAGCTGGGCGAGGGTGGGCAGAGCGGCGACCTCGGGGCCCTCGGGCGCGCCGCCGGGACGCTCGACCCAGCCTTTGTCGGACGACCAGCGCAGCGTCGCGCTCGCGGGGTGCTGCGCGGGCTGGGTGCCGGGGCCGCGCAGGGCGGCGAGGTCCTTGGGGGTGGGCACGCCCTTGCCCGCGGGGATGCGGTGCTCGCCGCCGTCGCCGTTGGCCGAGGTCTCCGGGTGCCGGGCGGGGGCGACCTCCTCGGCGCGCTGCGCGGCGGCCGCGAGCGCGGACTCGGGCAGCGGCGCGGAGAGGATCGCGGCGATCTCGGGGCGGGGCGCGGGCGGCGGCGCGCAGATGCCGGTGAGTTCCTTGGGGCGTACGGCCTTGGTGATCCAGGCCCGGTCGAGCACCCGCCGTTCGTCGGCCTCGGCGACCAGGTCCTCCGACTGGTTGTAGTCCCCGTCGGCGGCCTGCACGGCCCACAGGTGGACGGCGACGCCGTGCTCCTTGGCGGCCATCATCCCCGGCAGCAGATCGCCGTCGCCGGTGACGAGCACGACGTCGGAGCAGGCGCGGTTGCGCGCCAGCTCGGTCAGCTCGGCGTGCATCGCGGCGTCGACGCCCTTCTGGGCCCACCGCCCGTCGCTGCGGGTCAGGGCGCCGAGCCGGACCGTCACACGGGGCATGACGCGCAGCCGCCGGTGCTCGGGCTGCGGCACCCGGTCGGGGGCGCCGTCGAACCAGTAGATACGCAGCAGAGGGCGCTCGGTGTCGGATTCGGCGCGTTCGCGAAGGCCCTGGATCAGGGCGGTGTGATCGACGGTGATCCGGGACCTGGACGGTTCGCCCGCGAGGAGACTCGCAGCGGCACCCAGCAGATACCCGGCGTCCACCAGGACGATGCAGCGGTCCACGCGATCCACCCTCTTTCCGTGAAGGTTCCCTGGTGTTCCTGGACGTTCGTTCCTGGAAGTTCCCGAAAAGTGCCCGGAGGTTCCTGGACGTTCCCTCGAAGACCCACGAAGACACCCCGTAAGGACAACGAATCGGGGGTGCGGGTTCGCGTCGGGTTTCCTTCGAGTCTGCCCGACCCTGCGGAGGTTAACGGCCCGAACTCGATCTTCGGCGTGGCGTATCGGAGGTTCACTCTCCGACCTCCCTTATTACGCACGGTAATTCTCCGAAATGCGCACCTTGGTGCCATATGTGAATCTGGTCGCGTCCTGGCCCCCAGATCCCCCTCAGGAGGAAGATCACCATGGCCAAGAACAAGAACCGCAAGCAGGGCGGCCAGCAGAACCGCGCCTCGCAGGCCGAGCAGGCGCAGGAGCAGGCCAAGTCGGCCGCGACGGACGCCCAGTCGGCGATCCAGTCGCAGGCCCAGGGCAGCCCTGCGGATGTTGCCCGTAAGCACCAGCGCCGCTTCGGCCACAACTGACACCCGCGCCAGGCACACATGGAGGGGTGCACCCGGTTCGGGTGCACCCCTCCATGGCGTACGCGGATCAGTCGGTGAAGCCGTGCCGCTCGTGGGCGACCATGAACGAGCTCGGCTTCTGGAGCTCGGACAGGCCGGGCCGGGTGACCTTGCGGCCGCCCTGGATGACCTCGTAGGCCACCCGCACGTGTGACACCCGGTCGGCGAACTCCATCTGCGGGAAATAGGACTTGAGCGCCCGGCGCGTCGCCTCCGGGGACTGGTGCGTCTCGCGCATCAGGAATACGGCCTTGTCGACAGCTGCACCATTCACGGCACTCAACCCTCACACACGAGAAGAACTAGATGCACCATGCATCTTACTCCCCGGGATGTCCGCTTTGAATAAGTAAGGGCCGGGTCAGCCCGCCAGGCACGACGGGCCGAGCAGCACCTTCAGGTCACCGAAGAGCGCCGGGTCCGGCTTCACGCGGTGCCGGTCGAGCCGCAGCACCGTGGTCTTCTGGGCCCCCTGGAGCTTGATCCGCACCTCGCTGTTGCCCCGGTGGTGGCTGAGGACCTCGCCGAGGCGGGTGATCATCGGCGGGCTCACCTTGACCGTCGGAATGGTGATCACCACGGGCGCGTTGGTGCCCGCGTTCGACAGGTCGGGGACCTGCATCTCCATGGCGACGAGCCGGGGCACGTCCTCGCGCTTGTCGAGGCGTCCCTTGACGAACACCACGGCGTCCTCGACGAGTTGGGTCGACACCAGCTGGTACGTCGCCGGGAAGAACATGCACTCGATGGAGCCCGCGAGGTCCTCGACCGTGGCGATCGCCCAGGCGTTGCCCTGCTTGGTCATCTTGCGCTGCAGGCCCGAGATGATGCCGCCGATGGTGACGACCGAACCGTCCGAGAAGTCACCGCCGGTGAGCTGCCCGATGCCCGCGTCGGCCTTGTCGGACAGGACGTGCTCCAGGCCGAAGAGGGGGTGGTCGGAGACGTACAGACCGAGCATCTCCCGCTCCTGGGCGAGCAGATACGTCTTCTCCCACTCCTCCTCGGAGAACTCCACGTCGAGACCGAACCCGGGCTCGTCACCGCCGGACTCGTCGCCCATCCCTCCGAAGAGGTCGAACTGGCCCTCGGCCTCCTTGCGCTTGACCGCGACCACGTTGTCGATCATCGGCTCGTACTGTGCGGTCAGGCCCTTGCGGGTGTGCCCCATCGTGTCGAACGCGCCCGCCTTGATGAGCGATTCGGTGGTGCGCTTGTTGCAGGCGGTCGCCTCGACCTTGTCGAGGTAGTCGGGGAAGGAGGCGAACTTCCCCTTCGCCTTGCGCGAGCGGATGATCGACTCGACCACGTTCGTACCGACGTTACGGACGGCCTCCAGACCGAAGAGGATCACGTCGTCGCCCTGGGCGGCGAAGTTGTGCACCGACTCGTTCACGTTCGGCGGGAGCACCTTGATGCCCATGCGGCGGCACTCGTTGAGATAGACGGCCGACTTGTCCTTGTCGTCCTTCACCGAGGTGAGCAGCGCGGCCATGTACTCGGCCGGGTAGTTCGCCTTGAGGTAGCCGGTCCAGTAGGTGACGAGGCCGTACGCGGAGGAGTGCGCCTTGTTGAAGGCGTAGCCGGCGAACGGCACCAGGACGTCCCACAGGGCCTGGATCGCCTGGTCGCTGAAGCCGTTCTTGCGGGCACCGGCCTGGAAGATCGCGAAGTTCTTCTCCAGCTCCTCGGGCTTCTTCTTGCCCATCACGCGGCGCAGGATGTCGGCCTCGCCGAGCGAGTAACCGGCGATGATCTGCGCGGCCTTCTGCACCTGCTCCTGGTACACGATGAGGCCGTAGGTCAGACCGAGCGTCTCCTTCAGGGGCTCTTCGAGCTCCGGGTGGATCGGCGTGATCTCCTGGCGGCCGTTCTTGCGCTCGGCGTAGTTCGTGTGCGAGTTCATGCCCATCGGGCCCGGCCGGTACAGGGCCGAGACGGCGGAAATGTCCTCGAAGTTGTCGGGTTGCATCTGGCGCAGCAGCGAGCGCATCGGGCCGCCGTCGAACTGGAAGACGCCGAGCGTGTCACCGCGGCAGAGCAGTTCGTACGTCTTGGGGTCGTCGAGCGGGATGGAGAGCATCTCCAGCTTGACGCCCTTGTTGGCCTCCACCATCTTCACGGCGTCGTCCATGATGGTGAGGTTGCGCAGGCCCAGGAAGTCCATCTTGATCAGGCCGAGCGACTCGCACTGGGGGTAGTCCCACTGCGTGATCGTCACGCCGTCCGTGTGCCGCACCCAGATCGGCGCGTGGTCGACGATCGGCTCGCTGGACATGATCACGCCGGCCGCGTGCACACCCATCTGCCGGACCAGGCCCTCCACACCCTTGGCGGTGTCGATGACCTTCTTCACGTCCGGCTCGTTCTCGTACATCCCCCGGATCTCGCCCGCCTCGCTGTAGCGCGGGTGCTTGGGGTCGGTGATGCCGGAGAGGTCGATGCCCTTGCCGAGGACGTCGGCGGGCATCGCCTTGGTGAGGCGGTCGCCCATCGCGTACGGATATCCGAGCACGCGCGCGGAGTCCTTGATGGCGTTCTTCGCCTTGATCTTTCCGTATGTGCCGATCATGGCGACCTTGTCGGCGCCGTACTTCTCCGTCACATACCGGATCACTTCGACGCGCCTGCGCTCGTCGAAGTCGATGTCGACATCGGGCATGGAGACGCGCTCGGGGTTGAGGAACCGCTCGAAGATCAGTCCGTGCTCGATCGGGTCGAGGTCGGTGATGCCCATGGCGTACGCGACGATCGAACCGGCCGCGGAACCTCGGCCGGGGCCGACCGCGATGCCGTTGTTCTTGGCCCACATGATGAAGTCGGCGACCACGAGGAAGTAGCCCGGGAACCCCATCTGGATGATGATGTCCATCTCGTAGTCCGCCTGCTTCTGGCGGTCGTCCGGGATCCCGTTCGGGAAGCGGCGGTTCATGCCGCGCCGGACTTCCTCCTTGAACCAGGTGACGTTGGTGTAGCCCTCTTCCGGGATGTCGAACTTCGGCATGAGGTCGCGCTTCTCGAACATGCCGGTCGTGTCGATCTGCTCCGCGACCAGGAGCGTGTTGCGGCAGCCCTCCTGCCACGCGTCCGAGGAGTCGATCGCGTACATCTCGTCCGTCGACTTCAGGTAGTAGCCCGTGCCGTCGAACCGGAAGCGGTCCGGGTCGGAGAGGTTCTTGCCGGTCTGGATGCACAGCAGCGCGTCGTGCGCCGTCGACTCGTGCGCGTACGTGTAGTGCGAGTCGTTCGTCACCAGCGGCGGGATGCCGAGCTTCTTGCCGATCTCCAGGAGGCCGTCACGGACCCGGCGCTCGATCTCGATGCCGTGATCCATCAGCTCCAGGAAATACCGGTCCTTGCCGAAGATGTCCTGGTACTCCGCCGCCGACTTCAGCGCCTCGTCGAACTGCCCGAGCCGCAGCCGGGTCTGCAGCTCACCCGAAGGACAGCCGGTCGAGGCGATCAGGCCCTCCGACCACTGGGAGATCGTCTCCTTGTCCATGCGGGGCCACTTCTGCAGCCAGCCCTCCGCGTACGCGTCCGAGGACAGCTTGAACAGGTTGTGCAGACCGGTCTGGTTCGCCGCCCAGATCGTCTTGTGCGTATAACCACCCGAACCGGACACATCGTCGCGCTTCTGATGCGGCTGGCCCCACTGGATCTTCCGCTTGTTCCTGCGCGACTCCGGGGCGACGTACGCCTCGATCCCGATGATCGGCGTCACGCCCGCCTTCTGCGCCGAATGGAAGAAGTCGTACGCACCGTGCAAGTTGCCGTGGTCGGACATGGCGATATGCGTCATGCCCATCTCATTGCACGCGTTGAACATGTCCTTGAGCCGCGCGGCACCGTCCAGAAGCGAGTACTGGGTGTGGACGTGCAGGTGCGTGAAGGGCGGCTTGGTCACGGCGGAAGGCCTCCGGAGAACGGTGAGTGACAGTCTGGGGGGACAGCGTGGAAGTCTAATCCGGAGCACTGACAGTCGGCGGGCACTCGGGGGTACCGTCGAGCGTTGGACCGGTCGAGACACCAGTCCCACATGTCATGCACCACCCTGTACCAGGAGGCACCCAGCGATGTCGGTCCCGCAGCCCACTGCCGAGCAGCGCGGCGAGCAGATCCTCGCCGTCTTCGGCACCGCGTTCGGCGAGCTGCTGGCCGCGGACCCCGCCGCGTTCCGGGTGAAGTTCCGGAAGATGGCCTCCTCCGCCTTCGCCTTCTACCGCGGCACGGCCTGCCTCTTCTACGCCGACCTGGAGCGCGAGCAGCACGGCGGTCCCTACCTGGACGACCGCACCGGCCGGGTCTGGATCCACGGCGACCTGCACGCCGAGAACTTCGGCACGTACATGGACGCCCAGGGCCGCCTGATCTTCAACGTGAACGACTTCGACGAGGCGTACGTCGGCCCCTTCACCTGGGACCTGAAGCGCTTCGCCGCCTCCGTGGCCCTGATCGGCTACACCAAGGCGCTCAGCGACGAGCAGATCGCCGACCTGGTGCGGATCTACGCCGCGGCGTACCGCGAGCGGATCCACGACCTGGCGACGGGCGCCAAGAGCGACGAGGTGCCGCCCTTCACGCTGGACACCGCCCAGGGCCCCCTCCTGGACGCGCTGCGCGACGCGCGCTCCCTGACCCGCTTCGGGCTGCTCGACTCGATGACGGAGATCCGCGACTTCGAGCGCCGCTTCGCGCCGGGCGGCGGCTCCATCGAGCTCGACGCGGCCACCCGCTACAAGGTGCTCGCCGCCTTCGACGGCTATCTGGAGACGCTCCCCGAGTCCTCCCTCACCCGCCCCGACTCGTACCGCGTGAAGGACGTCGTCGGCCGCCGCGGCATCGGCATCGGCTCCGCGGGCCTGCCCTCGTACAACATCCTCCTGGAGGGCAACAGCGACGCCCTGGAGAACGACGTCGTGATCTACCTCAAGCAGGCCCAAACCCCGGCGGTCTCGCGCCACATCACCGACCCGGCGATCCGTGGCTACTTCCAGCACGAGGGGCACCGTACGGTCATCTCGCAGCGCGCCCTCCAGGCACACGCCGACCCGTGGCTCGGCTGGACCGAGCTGGACGGCGCGGGCCAGCTCGTCGCCGAGGTGTCGCCGTACGCGGTGGACCTGGACTGGTCGGACATCGACGACCTGGAGGAGATCTCCCAGGTCGTCGCCGACCTGGGCCGCGCCACCGCCACGATGCACGCGGCGGCCGACGACGAGAGCGGCCACTCGGACCTGGTGCCGTTCTCCACGGAGCGGGCCATCGACGCCGCGATCGCCGCCGACGAGGCCGGCTTCGGGGACCTGCTCGTGGACTTCGCGCACAGCTACGGCGCCCGCGCGCGGAGCGACCACCAGATCTTCGTCGACCTGTTCCGCAACGGCCGGATCCCGGGTCTGTAGGCGTACGTAGGCGTCCGTAGGCCATTGTGGAACTCATAGGCACCCTTTAGGGACCTCCTACCGGAACACATGGCACACTCCTCCGCGATGGACATATCAGGGACCCAGCTCAGAGCCGTGCGCGCGGCACTCTTCACGGCGCTCGTCGTGATGCTCTCCGCCGCGTCGCACGTCCTGCTGTCCCAGGTCCCCCTGCCGCTGACCACCGTCGCGGCGATCGCCGCCGCGGTCTTCGTCCTCGCGTACGCGATGGCGGGGCGCGAGCGCGGATACGGACGCATCGCCGCCCTCCTCATCCCCCTGGAGCTGGCCGCCGACACGGTGTTCACCGCCGGGCAGCACGTCTGTTACGGAGAGGCGGGCGGCCCGGTCGCGGGCCCGCTGCGCTCCGTCGGCTTCGACGTGCTGTGCGGCGGCACACCGCTCGGCACCCCGCTGGCCCGGATGACCGCCGAGGGACACGGCAGCGCCGCGGCGCTGCTCTCCGAAGCCGACCCCAACGCCGCCTGGCTGCTCCTGGGCGCGCACATCGGTGTGGGCCTGCTCGCGGCGGCCTGGCTGCGGCGCGGCGAGCGGGCGCTCGCGCAGCTGCTTCGCGCGGTCGCCGCCGCCACGTTCCGGCCGCTGCTGATCGCGGTCGCCTCGGTGACCACGTCCCCCCTGCCCGTGCGCCGCCTGCCGCGCCCCGAGCGCCGGGTGCGGGCCGTGCGCACGCGACTTCTCGTGCACTTCGTGGGGCGGCGTGGACCGCCGTGCTCGGCCGCCTTCGCCTGAGCACAGCACCCCACGCAGTTCACCCACACGGAGAAACAGATCATGAGCAAGCGCAACAGCCAGGCCGCCAAGTCCGCCGCCCGTGAGCGGATCCGCGCCCAGCAGGAAGCCGAGCGCAGGCGGGAGAAGCGCAAGCGCAGCGCCATCGTCGGCGTCTCGATCGTCGGCGTCCTCGCGATAGCCGGCGGCGTCGGCTACGCCGTCATGCAGTCCAACAAGCCCGGCTACTGGGACGAGGCCAAGGACAAGAAGCTGGTCAAGCCCGCGAACACCTCGGGCGCCAACGGCACGACCGTCGTCCTCGGCAAGGAGTCCGCGAAGAAGACCCTCAAGGTGTACGAGGACCCGCGCTGCCCGGTCTGCGCGGCCTTCGAGCAGACGGTCGGCCCGACCGTCGAGAAGGACATGAAGGACGGCAAGTACAAGATCCAGTTCATCGGCGCCACCTTCCTCGACCGGAACATCCCGGGCGAGGGCTCCCGCAATGCGCTCAGCGCGATGGGTGCGGCCCTGAACGTCAGCGACGACGCCTTCCTCGAGTACAAGAAGGCGCTCTTCTCGGCGAAGAACCACCCCTCGGAGCAGGAGGACAAGTTCAAGAACGACTCGTACCTCCTGAAGATCGCCGACGAGGTGCCCGCGCTCAAGAAGAGCAAGACCTTCGAGAAGGACGTCAAGGACGGCACCTTCGACCGCTGGGCCCTGGAGATGTCGAAGGCGTTCGACGACAACAAGGACGGCGTCGAGGGCACGCCCTCCTTCGTCATGGACGGCAAGCAGCTGACCGGGCCCGGCTCGAAGACCGCGCCCTCCACGGTCGAGGACTACAAGACCGCGATCGACAAGGCCCTCAAGGGCTGAACCGGACGTAACCGGCTGAACTGACGCACAACACCGCGCGCCGACAAGGCGCGTGGCGAAAGAGCGGGCGAACTCTGCGGAGTCGCCCGCTCTTTGCGATTACCGATCAGTAAGGTGATCGCCCGTGACCAGTCGATTGAACGCAGAATCATCTGCCAACTCCCTGACCCCGCGCCGCCGTACCGTCGTGAAGGCCGCGGCCGCCACCGCCGCCCTCGCGCCGCTCGCCACGGCGCCCGCGCACGCCGCGGAGGGGCCCGCGTTCCACCACGGGGTCGCCTCGGGGGACCCCCTGCCCGACGGCGTCCTCCTGTGGACCCGGGTGACGCCCGTGCCGGACGCCGTGCCGGGCTCCGGCAAGGGCCCCGACACCGAGGTGCGATGGGAGATCGCCGAGGACAAGGGGTTCACCCGGATCGTCGGCCACGGCAGCACCACCGCGCGGGCGGCGTCGGACCACACGGTCAAGGCCGACGTAAGGGGCTTGCGCCAGGCGGCCACCTATTACTTCCGCTTCTCCGTAAGCGACGTTTACTCCCCCGTGGGCCGCACCCGCACCACCCCGGCGCACGACGCGGCCGCGCCCGGCGTCCGCTTCGGCGTGGTGTCGTGCTCGAACTGGGAGGCGGGGTACTTCTCCGCGTACCGCCATCTCGCGGCCCGCACCGAACTCGACGCGGTCCTGCACATCGGGGACTACATCTACGAGTACAAGAGCGGCGAGTACCCGTCCGCCGAGAAGGTCGTACGACCGCACGAGCCGAAGCACGAGATCCTCTCGCTCTCCGACTACCGCACCCGGCACGGCGTCCACAAGACCGACCCCGACGCGCAGGCGATGCACGCCACGCACCCGGTCATCGCCATATGGGACGACCACGAGTTCGCCGACAACGCCTGGCCGGGCGGCGCGGAGAACCACTCCCCCGACACCGAGGGCGGCTGGGACCACCGCATGGCGGCGGCCAAACAGGCGTACTTCGAGTGGATGCCGGTGCGCCCCTCCACCGAGGGCACCGTCTACCGCCGGATCCGCTTCGGCAAGCTGGCCGATCTGCACCTGCTCGACCTGCGGTCCTTCCGCTCCGAGCAGGCCGGCTTCGGCAGCGGCGAGGTCGACGACCCGGACCGTACGATCACGGGCCGCGCCCAGCTCGACTGGCTGAAGTCGGGCCTTGCCTCCTCGGACGCGGCGTGGAAGCTGGTCGGCACCTCGGTGATGATCTCGCCGGTCGCCTTCGGTTCGCTGCCCGCCCATCTCCTGGAGCCCATCGCGGAGCTGCTCGGCCTGCCCAAGGAGGGCCTGGCCATCAACGCGGACCAGTGGGACGGCTACACCGACGACCGCAAGGAACTCCTCGCCCATCTGCGCGACAACGACATACGGAACACCGTCTTCCTGACCGGTGACATCCACATGGCCTGGGCGAACGACGTGCCCTCCAAGGCCGCCACCTACCCGCTGTCGCGCTCCGTCGCCACGGAGTTCGTGGTCACCTCCGTGACCTCCGACAACGTGGACGACCTCCTGAACGTCGCCCCGCACACCCTCTCGCTGGTCGCGGTCGGCGCCATCAAGGCGGCCAACCGCCACGTGAAGTGGCTGGACATGGACTCGCACGGCTACGGCGTCCTCGACGTCACCGCCGAGCGCTCACAGATGGACTACTACGTCCTGTCCGATCGCGAGGACCCGCAGGCGACCTCGTCCTGGGCCCGCTCGTACCGCACGCTCAACGGCACGCAGCAGGTCGAGCGGGCGGACGCACCCGTGCGCTGAGCCGCCCGGAGAACCGGACCGCTCAGAACATCCGAGCCCCTCAGAGCGACCGGACCGCTCAGAGCGTTTCGAGGAAGCCGAGCGCCGTGCGCCACGTCGCCTCCGCGGCCTGGGCGTCGTAGTCGTCCAGGTCCGGGTCGGTGTAGAGGTGCCCGGCGCCGGCGTAGCGGTAGACCTCCACGTCGGCCCCGGCCCGCTGCATCTGCAGGTACCAGGCGCTCAGCCAGTCGTCCGTCTCGAACGGATCGGGCTCGGCCACGTGCAGCTGCACCGGCAGCTCGTCCACCGTCGCGTTCTCCGCGATGTCGGACGTGCCGTGCAGGAGCAACAGGCCACGGGCCTTGTCGTCGCCGAGCGCGAGCGTCTGCGCGGTCGCCGCGCCGAGGGAGAAGCCCGCGTACACCAGACCCCGCTCGGAGTAGGGCGCGGCGGCCAGGATGGCGCGCTTCAGGAGCTCGTCCTTGCCGAGCTCGTCCTTGAAGGCCATGCCTTCCTCGACGTCGTCAAAGGTGCGGCCGTCGAAGAGATCCGGGGTCCACACCTCGTGACCTGCTGCCCGCAGACGGTCCGCCGCCGCGTGCACCGCGGGCCGCAGCCCGTACGTCGAGTGGAAAAGCATGATGTTCATGGGGCCATCGTGCCATCCGCCCCCGGCCCCTACCCTCGGAGGCATGGAGAACGTACTGCGCCCGTTGATCGTGGTCGGCGGCTCGGTCGTGCTCACGGTGGTCGTCGGCTGGCTGGTCGACGTGCTGTTGCGCCGGACCGACGAACGTCGCCGCGAGACCCCGCTGTGGGGCCTGCTGCGCCGCTGCCGGGTCCCCCTGCAAGTGGTCCTGTGCACGGCCCTGTTGAGAGGCTCCTACCGGCAGGCCCAGATCGCCGAGGACCACTCGGCGGGCATCGGCCGCGCCCTCTCGCTCGTCCTGATCGGCTCCACCGCCTGGCTGGTGGTGCGGATCGCGACGGCCGTCGTCGAGTCCTCGTACGCCCGGTACGCCGCGGCCCACCGCGATCCGGCCCGCGTCCGCAGGGTCCGTACGCAGGTGACGCTCATCCAGCGCGTGGTCACCGCGATCGTCGGCGTCGTGGCGGTCGCCGCGATGCTCCTGACGTTCCCCGCGATGCAGGCGGCGGGCGCCTCGCTGCTCGCCTCCGCGGGCATCCTCGGCATCGTCGCCGGTGTCGCGGCCCAGTCCACCCTCGGCAATCTCTTCGCGGGACTGCAGATCGCCTTCGGCGACATGGTGCGGCTCGGGGACACCGTGGTGGTGGACGGCGAGTGGGGCACGGTCGACGAGATCACGCTGACCTTCCTGACCGTCCGCACCTGGGACGAGCGCCGGATCACCATGCCCGTCTCGTACTTCACGTCGAAGCCCTTCGAGAACTGGTCGCGCGGCGGCGCCCAGATGACCGGCACCGTCTTCTTCCAGCTGGACCACACCGCGCCCGTCGCGCAGATGCGGGAGAAGCTCCACGAGATCCTGCGCGACTGCGCGGCGTGGGACGGCAGGGACTGGGGCCTCGCCGTCACGGACACGACACCGAACACGATCCAGGTCCGCGCCCTGGTCACCGCCAAGGACGCGGACGACATCTGGACGGTACGGGTCACGGTCCGCGAACAACTGGTGCTCTGGCTCACCGAACGCCATCCCTACGCCCTGCCCAAGGTCAACACGGCCTGGGCCGAACCCGCCCCGAACGGCCACCGCCCCCACCCCGTCACCCCCGAGACACCACGAACCGGCCGCGGCTAGGCCCTGATCCGCCGGAGGACCCCCGGCAGCGCCGACCAGCCCACGGTTCACCGCAAACCCCGTGGTTCACCGCAAACTGCGTACGTCCAAGTGGTGCAGGACCCGGTCGACGATCTCCGGGTCCGCACCGGGCTCGCTGCGCGCGGCGAGCACCTCGTGGCGGGCGGCCGACATCATCTCGCGCTGGATCCGCTGGACGGCCTTCCAGCGGTCGACGCGCTTGGCATACCGCTCGCGCCGCTCGTCGTCGACGAGGTCCGGGCTGATCCTGGCCCCGATGTCGAACGCGCCGCGCTGCAGCCGCTCGGACACCTCCTCCGGAAGCTCCTCGACCTCCTCGATCTCCTTGAGGCGACGCTTGGCCGCCTTGGCCGCACGCAGCGCGAGCTCGCGCTCCAGCTCCCGCTCCGCATCGGCATCGGCGCGCACCCCGAGCTTCCGCACCAGCCAGGGCAGCGTGAGCCCCTGGACGACGAGGGTCGCCATGATGACGCAGAACGCGATGAAGATGATCTGGTCACGGGCCGGGAACGGAGCCCCGTCGTCCGTCTTGAGCGGAATGGCCAGTGCCAGCGCCACGGAGGCCACGCCGCGCATCCCCGACCACCACATGACGACGGTCTCGCGCCAGCTGGTAGGAATCTCCTCGTCGACGTCCCGCCGCTTGTGCAGCCGCTTGGCCAGCCACGTCGCGGGCAGCAGCCACAGCAGACGTACGCCCACGACAACGGCGACGACCACCGCGCCCCAGCCGAACATCTCCGCCTCACGCCCGCTCGCGATGCCGAAGACGTTGTGCAGCTCCAGGCCGATCAGCCCGAACGCGATACCGGTGACCAGCGTGTCGACGATCTGCCAGAAGGTCTGCCCGGTGATCCGCCCGAGCACGTCATCGGCGTCCACGGCGTTCTCCGCGAGATAGAGCGCGGTGGTGAGCACGGCGAGGACCCCGGACCCGAGCAGCTCCTCGGCGAGCACATAGCTGACGAACGGCACGAGCAGCGTGAGGCCGGTCTGCAGGGTGGCGTCGCCGAGCAGCCCCATGAGCTTGTTGGTGAGCCAGCCGAGCACGAGACCGACGGCCACGGCGACCACCGCCGAGAGCACCAACAGGCCCACGGCGGACGGCCAGGAGAAGGTCCCGCTCATCGCCGCCGCGATCGCCACGTGGTAGAGCACGATCGCCGTCACGTCGTTGAAGAGCCCCTCTCCCTCCAGGATCGACACAAGCCTGCGGGGCAGCCCGAGCGACCCGGCGACCGCGGTCGCGGCCACAGGGTCCGGCGGCGCGACGAGCGCCCCCAGCGCCACGGCCGCCGCGATCGGCAGCCCCGCCACGACGGCATTGGCCACCGCGGCGACCGCCGCCGTCGTCACGAACACCAACGCCACGGCGAGCAGAAAGATGGGACGTACGTTGGCCGTGAACTGCCGCCAGGAGGTGCGCTGCACGGAGGCGTAGAGCAGCGGCGGCAGCACCAGCGGAAGGATGTAGTCCGGCGGAATCTCGACATTGGGCACGAACGGCAGCAGGGCCATGCCGATCCCGGCCAGGGTCATGAGCACGGGCGCGGGCAGCCCGAGCCGGTCCCCCAGCGGCACGGTCACCACGGCACCGAGCAACAAGATGAGCACCAGCGCCAGTTGATCCACGGTGCGCCCTCCGGCGGTCGAGACTCGGACGATCAAGAACTCAACCCTGCCACGCATTCACCGTGAACCGGACGAATGCCCCCTCTCCTCTTCTCGCGGCGATGACCTCGCCGTTCATGGACACGAACAGCCCTCGGATGAATTCAGGGAAGAACATGCCGCCAGAGGTCTTCCGGTTCCGTCACACCCCGGGCACGATGCGGAGGGATTCAGGGACAGGAATCCACGACACATATCTGTCCGAGCTCCGCATGCCCGGCGCGACCGGCGTCGCCTGGTACTGCCTGGCGCCCCGGCACCGCCCCGCCGACCGCGAACCGTCCTGCGCGACACCCCACCAGCCACTGAGCATCGGCGCGAAGCACGCGGACGGCGGCCACGAAGCCGACCCCGGCCATGGCATGAGCCCCTCCGTCGCCCCCTACCGCAAGGAGCTCACCGTATGAACCTCCCCGACCACCGCCCCCTCTCCCGCAGACGCTTCGTCTCCACCGCGGCCGCGGCGACCGCCACCGCCGCCACGGGCACCACCCTCTGGACCGCTTCCTCCGCCACCGCATGGGCGGGCCCGCACCCAACCCCCGCTGCGCACACGGGAGATGGGGACAAGGCCGACCCGTACGAGGCGACGGTGCGGGCCGCCGCCATGGTGTGGCGGCGGCTGCCGACCAGCTGGCAGGAAGGGCCCTTCCTCGCCAACGGCCGACTGGGCGCCCAGTTGTACGCGGGCACGACGGCGAACACCCTCAAGCTGATGCTGAGCCACACCCAGGTGCAGGACCAGCGCGGCCAGTGGCGCGGCGGCATCGGCTATTCGCGGCTGCCCATCGGGTACTTCACCCTGACTCTGCGAGGGAACATCACCTCCGTCGACTGGACCCTGGACCTCTACGACGCCGAACTGCGCGGCACCGTGACCACCACCGCCGGCAGTGTGGCGTTCACGGCGCTCGTGCAGAACGACAGCAGCGCGCTGCTCGTGTCGACCAGGCCGAGCGCCGGGGAAGAGGACTCCGCCTGGACATTCCAATGGTTACCCGCCGCGACCACCCGGACATCGGGGAAGCCCCCTGAGTACACCCCGAACCCGGACCCCGAGATCGGCAAGGGATCCGTTCGATATGTCCAGCAGCCCCTGCTCGCGGGCGGCGGCTGGACCACCGCGTGGCGCGAACACCGCGTCGGCACCGGCCGGTTGCTGGCCGCCCATCTCGTCTACCGCCACCCCGGCGACGTGTCGGAGGCGACCCGCGAGGCCCGCCGGGCGGTCGAGCAGACCCTGTCCACCGACCTCGACAAGCTGATAGCCCGTCACCGCGACTGGTGGCACCGCTTCTACCGGCGCAGCTTCCTGTCCGTACCCGACAAGCGGCTGCAGTCCTTCTATCTCGCCCAGCTCTACAAGCTCGCCGCGTCGACCCGCTCCGGCGGCCCGACGATCTCCGAGTGGGGCCCGTGGTTCCCGGAGGTCGGCAACAACTGGACCGCCGTGTGGTGGAACCTCAACGTCCAGATCGGCATGGCCCCGGTCCATGGCTCCAACCACCCCGAACTCGACTCGGTCACCAGCACGTTCGCCCACTACGAGAAGAACCTGCCGCTGTCCGTCCCCGCCGCGTACCGCGACGGCGAAAGCTATGCACTCGGCCACCCCTCCGACTGGCAGCTGCGCGCGGGTGACACCTACGACGTGGGCGCACCGGGCAGCGGCCACATCTCCGACAACTTCGGCAATCTGACCTGGGCCATGCACAACGTCTGGCAGGCGTACCAGCACTCCATGGACAAGGCGATCCTGCGCGACGTCCTCTTCCCGGTCCTCACGAAGGCGATCAACTTCTACGCCCACTTCTTGCACGAAGGCCCGGACGGCAAGCTGCACCTCCTGGAGACCCGCTCCCCCGAGTACGCGAACGCCGCCGACTGCACCTACGACCTGTCCCTGATCCGCTGGGGAGCCCGCACCCTCATCGAGGCGGCCCGCCTGCTGAAAATCGACCACCCACGCGCGCGGGTGTGGCAGGACATCGCGGCCCGCCTCACTCCCTACGCCGAGGACCAGGCCGCCGGCGTCATGATCGGCAAGGGTGTCCCCCTCGCCGAATCGCACCGCCACCACTCGCACCTGCTGTGGCTCTACCCGCTCCGCGAGCGGAGCTGGGACAGGGCCGCCGACCGTGACGTGATGCGCCGCAGCATGGCCCACTGGGTCTCGATGCAGCAGCTCTGGCACGGCTACAGCTACGCGACCGCGTCCTCCATGTACGCGGTCATGGACGAGCCGGAGAAGGCCCTCGACCACCTGACCTTCTTCACCGATCTGAAGGTCGTCGCGGACTGTGCGATGACGGTCAACACCATGTACCGCGAGGGAAAGAACTTCGCTCTGGAGAGCCCTCTTTCGGCCGCCCAGTCGATGCTCGACATGGCCGTGCAGGGGCACGACGGTGTGGTGAAGGTCTTCCCCGCGGTCTCCTCGCGCTGGCCCGATGCCTCCATCGCGTCGCTGCGGACGCCCGGGGCCTTCCTCGTCGACGCGGACCGCTCAGGGGGTACGACGCGGTGGGTGCGGGTCCACAGCGAGGCCGGCGCCCCACTGACCCTGCAGCACGGCATCAAGGGCGAGATTACGGTCCGCGACCAGCAGGACCGCCCGCTTCCGTGGCAGGAGACGGCACCCGGCAGGATCTCGGTACGCCTGCCACGCGGCGCAACCGCGGTGGTCACTCCGCGCGGCGCCAGGGCACAAGAGGGACCGCGCGACGTCCCCTCCACGGGTGCGTGGACACGCTGGGGGCTGCCCTCCTGACGTACGCCCCATCAGTCAGGGGACGATCTCCCCACACGTTCAGGGGGCGACGTCCTCGTAACTGGCGCCCACCTTGGCGCCGTTGAGGTACGCCGTGGCCGCTCCGGTGACACCGTCGGAGCGGTACACGCCCCACTTGTCGGTGACCCAGTCGGCCCGAAGAGTGGCCGCCTTGTAGGTCGACGCGCCCTTCAGATCCTGCCGCTTGCCGTCGTACCAGAACTGGACGGACCCCTTCGAAGGATCGTCGGACACCTTGATGCCGACCACGAAGTGGTGCCATTCGCCGGTCTTCAGGGGCGTGTTCCAGAGCTGGGTGGTCTTCAGATCGGGATCGGCGTACTCAAGGTCGATGGTGCCGTTGCCGCGCGCCCTGATCGACAGGGGCGGCGTCGCGGCGCCGCTTCCGTAGTCCTTGAGCTGCCACAGGACGACCCAGTCGCCGGCATGGGTGGGCAGCGGCTGCCACATCGAGCGCCACCCTACGTAGACGGTGTCGCCCTCCTCGAAGCGCAGCCGGGAGCCGTCGGGCTTCTTGTGGCCGCGTGCCTCCACGCGGACGCGCTCCTCGGGCGAGACCTTGTCGCCCGAGGTGTAGAGCTTGTAGGTCTTGCCGTACTGGCCCTTGGGATCGTCGACGACGCTGACCGTGCCCGGCTTGGTCTCGGTGCCTTCGAAGACGCTCGTGCCCTTCGCGGGGTCGGCCTGCCACAGCGGAGCGGCGGTCTCTCCGGCGGAGGCGTGCCAGGTCCCGGCGAGGCCGAGCACGCCGACGGCGACCACGGCAGTGGCCATGCCCATGACAGTCCGATTCTTGCGGTGCTTCCGAGGCGGTGCGATGCGCATCACGGGCTCCGTGAATGGGGGGTGGGGACGGCGCGAACCTAGGGCTCCCACAGCCCCCCGTCAAGACCGACTGGAAACTTTCCTAACCAACGCGGAACGGCCTCTACGGGTGCAGCGACTTCCGCATCGCGCGGTGCGGAATGCCCGCGTCCGGGAACTCGGGCCCGTACACCTCGTACCCGAGGCGCTCGTAGAAGCCCAGGGCGTGGGTCTGCGCGTGCAGGTCCACGGCCGTCAGGCCACGCGCGCGTGCGGTGTCCTCGATCGCCCGCACCAGGGCCGCACCCACGCCGAGGCCGCGTGCGGCCCGTGTCACCGCGAGTCGGCCGAGCGCGCCCACGCCGACGTCGCCGCCGTTCTTCGTGGCGGCCGCGGCGCCGGTGAGGAGGCGGCCCGTGCCCAGCGGCACACCGTCCTCGCGGACGGCCAGGACGTGCACCGCCCCGGCGTCGTACTCGTCGTACTCAAGGTCCTCGGGCACCTGCTGCTCGACCACGAAGACCTCCTTGCGGACCGCGAAGCAGGACTCCAGGTCGTCCGTGCCCGCCGCGACCCGGACCGTCACACCGGTCACGAGCTCTCCGCCCGGACCCGGTCGAGCGCCTTCTGGAGGTCGTCCGGGTAGCCACTCTCGTACTCCACCCACTGGCCGTCGCCCGGGTGCTCGAAGCCGAGCCTGACCGCGTGCAGCCACTGGCGGGTGAGGCCGAGCCGCTTGGCGAGGGTCGGGTCCGCGCCGTACGTCAGGTCGCCGACGCACGGGTGTCGATGTGCCGACATGTGGACGCGGATCTGGTGCGTGCGGCCCGTCTCCAGCTTGATGTCGAGCAGGGAGGCCGCGCGGAACGCCTCGATGAGGTCGTAGTGCGTCACGGAGGGCTTGCCCTCGGCCGTGACCGCCCACTTGTAGTCGTGGTTCGGGTGCCGGCCGATGGGGGCGTCGATGGTGCCGCTCATCGGGTCGGGGTGGCCCTGCACCAGCGCGTTGTAGCGCTTGTCGACCGTGCGCTCCTTGAACTGGCGCTTCAGCGACGTGTACGCCCGCTCCGACTTGGCGACCACCATCAGGCCGGACGTGCCGACGTCGAGGCGGTGCACGATGCCCTGGCGCTCGGCGGCGCCGGAGGTGGAGATCCGGTACCCGGCCGCCGCGAGGCCGCCGATCACCGTCGTCCCGGTCCAGCCCGGGCTCGGGTGCGCGGCCACGCCGACCGGCTTGACGATCACGACGATGTCGTCGTCGTCATGCACGATCTCCATGCCCTCGACGGGCTCGGCGACGATCTGCACCGGAGCGGGCGCCTGCGGCATCTCCACTTCCAGCCAGGCGCCGCCGTGCACCCGCTCGGACTTGCCGACCACCGAGCCGTCGACCGTGACCTTCCCCGCCGCGGCGAGCTCGGCGGCCTTCGTACGGGAAAACCCGAACATGCGCGAGATGGCGGCGTCGACGCGCTCGCCCTCCAGGCCGTCCGGCACGGGCAGGGTACGGATCTCGGGAATCGTGCTCACCCATTGAGTATGCAGGAGCCCACCGACACTCCCGCACCACAGCCTCCGGCGGGAGGGCTCAGTCCTTGTGGATGGTCCCGTCCGGGTCGAGCCCGCGGAAGGACAGCAGCACGATCAGGATGCCGCCGCAGACGATCGCCGAGTCCGCGAGGTTGAAGACCGCGAAGCCCTTGGGGGCGATGAAGTCGACCACCGCGCCCTCGAAGACGCCGGGGGCGCGGAAGAGGCGGTCCGTGAGGTTGCCGAGCGCGCCGCCGAGCAGCAGGCCGAGCGCGATCGCCCACGGCAGGCTGTAGAGCTTGCGGGCGAGCCGGGCGATCACCACGATGACCGCCGCCGCGATGCAGGTGAAGATCACCGTGAACGCCTCGCCGAACCCGAAGGCGGCGCCCGCGTTGCGGATCGCGTTGAACCGGAGCCAGTCACCGATCACGTCGATCGGCTCGTGGTGCTCGAGCTTGGCGACCACGATCATCTTGCTGATCAGGTCGAGGGCGTACGCGAAGACGGCCACCACGAACAGTACGGCGATCTTGCGCTTGCCCTTGGCCTTCGGCTCGTCCTGACCGGCCGCCGCACCGGAACCGGCCGCGTCCACGGACTTCTCCGCCGCCGCGCCCTCGGACTCCTCCTTGGCACCGTCGGACACCGCCGCGCGCGTGGTCGCCGCAGCGTCGCCCGACGTGTCCGTTGTGGTCTCGCCGGACGTGCCCGCCGTCTCGTCGGAGCCCGAGACGGACTGCTCCGGCTCGGCCCCAGCCGCCTCAGGGATGTCCGGCGTACCGATGATGCGCTCCGCCTCTGCCACGTGAGTCCCTCAACCTAGGTACCTGACTGGGGACGAGCGTACGGCACACGCGTACGGCCCCAGGCGCCCAGGCCACACTCAGTAGCGCCGCTCCTGCTTCTGCTTGCACTCCACACACAGGGTCGCGCGCGGGAAGGCCTGCATCCGCGCCTTGCCGATGGGATTGCCGCAGTTCTCGCAGAGGCCGTACGTCCCCGCGTCGAGCCGCTCCAGGGCGCGCTCGGTCTGGACGAGCATCTCGCGCGCGTTGGCGGCGAGGGCCATCTCGTGCTCGCGCGTGATGTTCTTCGTGCCGGTGTCCGCGTCGTCGTCGCCCGCCCCGTCACCGGAGTCCCGCATCAGACCGGCCAGGGACTCCTCGGAGGACGCGATCTCGCTGCCCAGGCGCAGCGCCTCGCTCTGGAGCTCGGCACGGGCCTCCGCGACCTCTGCCGGGGTCCAGGGATCCTCACCAGGGCGGACCGCCAGCTCGCCGGGCGCTGCGGCGGCACGCGCCTTGGGCACCGCCGTCGGCTTCTTCGCTGCGGTCGCCGTGCCCGGAGTCTTCTTCGCAACCACTGTCGTGGCTCCCGTCGTCTCCGCGGCCTCAGCCGCACCTTCGGCCGCGGACGCGGCCGTCTCCTTCGCTGTGCTCTTCTTCGCCGTGCTCTTCTTTGCGGTGCTTTTCTTGGCGGCCGTCTTCTTGGCAGCCGTTTTCTTCGCCGGGGCGGCCTTCTTGGCAGCGCTCTCAGGAGCGTCGTCGCCCCCCGCCTCCGGAGCGACCGCCTCGCTCCCGGCCACCTTCTTGGCGGTGGCGGCGGTGGTCTTCTTGGCGGCTGTCTTCTTGGCTGCCGCCTTCTTGACCACCGGCTCCTCAGCCGCGGCCTTCTTGGCCACCGTCTTCTTGGCAGGGGCCTTCTTCGTCGCAGCCTCCTTGGCTGCTGTCTTCTTGGCCGCGGACTTCTTCGCCGCGGCCTTGGGTGCCGCAGGCTCCGTCTCCTCCCCCGAAGACCCCTTCGCGGCCCCCTTCGCGCGCGCTCCGTGCGCGCCACCCGCGGCGTGCGCGCCGTTGGCCCCGTGCGCGCTCTTCTTGCCGCTCACATCCTTGGCCGTCGCCGCGGCCGCGCCTGTGGATCTGCCGGACGCCGACTGCTGTACGGCGGTCTTCTTCGCCACCATGGCCGCGGCCCCTTCACATATTGTGATCTTGCTCGCGAATCGTGCTGGGACGATAAATCGACTCCAGGCCCGCGGCAACGGGGCACGCCGCCCGATTCGCCCGCCCCGCGGGTGCCGCGCGGCGAGTCTGCATGCGTTGTGCCCAACTCCTTGCCGGGTAATCCGCCGACCGGAGCGCGCCGGGATCCGCTCGGTCCGCGTCTCGCCATTCGGGTCAGTCGGCGCCTTCTGGCCCGCGCCCCGGCGGGCGCCCGAAAAACCGGTCGGCCGCCTCTCCCCGGGCGCCGTACACTGGGCGACAGCGAGAAGCGTGGATGGGGACGAGTAGCGGCGTACGCAGCCATGAGCGACCCGGGGACGGTGTGAGCCCGGGGGCCAGCGCGACGTGAAGATCACCCCGGAGCCGCCGGAAGAACGCCGAAGCCCGCAGCGGAGGCCAGTAGACCCGGTTTCGCGACCCCAATGAGGGGGCTCACCGGCACAGACCCCGTTCCGGAGAGCCAAGGAGGGTGGTACCGCGGGAGCGCGCCTGACACGGCGTGCAGGCTCTCGTCCCTCCGCCGGAAGGCAGCACATCCGCCGGAGGATCGATGACGCAGTACCGCCAGGTGCCCGCCCAGGTCGACCTGCCCGCCCTCGAGCACGCCGTGCTCGACTTCTGGCGCGAGCAGAAGATCTTCGCCAAGAGCCTTGAGCAGTCCGAGGGCCGCCCCGAGTGGGTGTTCTACGAGGGCCCGCCCACCGCCAACGGCATGCCCGGCGCCCACCACATCGAGGCCCGCGTCTTCAAGGACGTCTTCCCCCGCTTCCGCACGATGCGCGGCTACCACGTCGCCCGCAAGGCCGGCTGGGACTGCCACGGCCTGCCGGTGGAGCTCGCGGTCGAGAAGGAGCTCGGGTTCAACGGCAAGAAGGACATCGAGGCGTACGGCATCGCCGCGTTCAACGCCAAGTGCCGCGAGTCCGTGACCCGGCACACCGACGCCTTCGCCGACCTCACGACGCGCATGGGCTACTGGGTCGACCTCGACGACGCGTACCGGACGATGGACCCGGAATACGTCGAGTCGGTCTGGTGGTCCCTGAAGGAGATCTTCAACAAGGACCTCCTCGTCCAGGACCACCGCGTCGCCCCCTGGTGCCCCCGCTGCGGCACGGGCCTGTCCGACCACGAGCTGGCGCAGGGCTACGAGACGGTCGTCGACCCCTCCGTCTACGTCCGTTTCCCGCTCACCTCCGGTCCCCTCGCGGGCCAGGCCGCCCTCCTGGTCTGGACGACGACCCCCTGGACCCTGGTCTCCAACACCGCTGTCGCCGCGCACCCCGACGTCACGTACGTCGTCGCGACGAACGGCGAGGAGAAGGTCGTCGTCGCCCAGCCCCTCCTGGAGAAGGCGCTCGGCGAGGAGTGGGAGACGACCGGTGAGACCTTCACCGGCGCCGAGATGGAGCGCTGGACGTATCAACGTCCCTTCGAGCTCGTGGAGTTCCCCGCTCCGGCACACTTCGTCGTCAACGCCGACTACGTGACGACCGAGGATGGTACGGGTCTGGTTCACCAGTCCCCCGCCTTCGGTGAGGACGACCTCAAGGTCTGCCGCTCGTACGGCCTCCCGGTGGTCAACCCGGTCCGCCCGGACGGCACCTTCGAAGAGGACGTCCCCCTCGTGGGCGGTGTCTTCTTTAAGAAGGCGGACGAAAAGCTGACCGAGGACCTCAAGGACCGTGGTCTGCTCTTCCGCCACATCCCGTACGAGCACAGCTACCCGCACTGCTGGCGCTGCCACACGGCGCTCCTCTACTACGCGCAGCCGTCCTGGTACATCCGCACCACGGCCATCAAGGACCGCCTCCTCCAGGAGAACGAGAAGACCAACTGGTTCCCGGAGTCGGTCAAGCACGGCCGCTTCGGCGACTGGCTGACCAACAACGTCGACTGGGCGCTGTCCCGCAACCGCTACTGGGGCACCCCGCTGCCCATCTGGCGCTGCGAGGAAGGCCACTTGACCTGTGTCGGCTCGCGCGCCGAGCTCTCCGACCTGACGGGCACCGACCAGTCGGAGCTTGACCCGCACCGCCCGTTCATCGACGAGGTCACCTTCCCCTGCCCGACCTGCCAGGAGACCGCCACACGCGTCCCCGAGGTCATCGACGCCTGGTACGACTCGGGCTCGATGCCGTTCGCGCAGTGGGGATACCCGCACAAGAACAAGGAGCTCTTCGAGAGCCGCTACCCGGCGCAGTTCATCTCGGAGGCCATCGACCAGACCCGCGGCTGGTTCTACACGCTGATGGCCGTCGGCACCCTGGTCTTCGACAAGTCCTCGTACGAGAACGTGGTCTGCCTGGGCCACATCCTCGCCGAGGACGGCCGCAAGATGTCCAAGCACCTGGGCAACACCCTCGACCCGATCCCGCTCATGGACCAGCACGGCGCCGACGCGGTCCGCTGGTTCATGGCGGCCGGCGGCTCCCCGTGGGCGGCACGCCGCGTGGGCCACGGCACCATCCAGGAAGTCGTCCGCAAGACGCTCCTCACGTACTGGAACACGGTCGCCTTCCAGGCCCTGTACGCGCGTACGTCGAAGTGGGCCCCCAGCGACGCCGACCCGGCGCCCGCCGACCGCCCGCTCCTGGACCGCTGGCTGCTCAGCGAGCTGCACGCGCTGACCGACCAGGTCACCCAGGCCCTCGAGGGCTACGACACCCAGCGCGCGGGCAAGCTCCTGTCCGTCTTCGTCGACAACCTCTCCAACTGGTACGTACGCCGCTCCCGTCGCCGCTTCTGGCAGGGCGACAAGGCGGCCCTGCGCACCCTGCACGAGGTCGTCGAGACCATCACGAAGCTGCTGGCCCCGCTGACGCCGTTCATCACGGAGCGCGTCTGGCAGGACCTGGTCGTGCCGGTGACCCCGGGGGCCCCGGAGTCGGTGCACCTCGCTGCCTGGCCGGAGGCGGACCTCTCCGCCATCGACCCGGAGCTGTCCCAGCAGATGGTTCTCGTACGCCGTCTCGTCGAGCTCGGCCGGGCCACGCGCGCGGAGTCGGGCGTCAAGACGCGCCAGCCGCTGTCGCGCGCGCTCGTCGCGGCAACGGGCTTCGAGTCGCTCAGCCCGGAGCTGCACGCCCAGATCACGGAGGAGCTCAACGTCTCCTCCCTGGCGTCGCTCTCCGAGGTCGGCGGTTCCCTGGTCGACACGACCGCCAAGGCCAACTTCCGTGCCCTGGGCAAGCGCTTCGGCAAGGGCGTCCAGGCAGTCGCCAAGGCCGTTGCCGAGGCGGACGCGGCCGCGCTGTCCCTGGCCCTGCGCGAGGGCACGGCGTCCGTCGAGGTCGACGGCGAGAAGGTCACGCTGGCCCCGGACGAGGTCATCATCACGGAGACCCCGCGCGAGGGCTGGTCGGTGGCGTCCGAGTCCGGTGCCACGGTGGCGCTCGACCTGGAGATCACCGAGGAACTGCGTCGGGCGGGCCTGGCCCGTGACGCGATCCGCCTGATCCAGGAGGCCCGCAAGAACAGCGGCCTGGACGTCGCGGACCGGATCGCCCTGCGCTGGACCTCCACGGACCCGGCGGTGCTCACCGCCCTGGCCGAGCACGCCGAGCTCATCGCGGACGAGGTCCTCGCCACGGACTTCGCCCAGGGTGAGGCCGACGACACCTTCGGGCAGCCGTTCACCGACGACTCCCTGAAGCTGACGTTCCGCCTCCGCAAGGCGTAAGCGCTCGTACGAAGGCCCGGTCCCGCCAAAGATCTTGGCGGGACCGGGCCTTCGGCGTTGCGTACCCACGCACAGATGAACGTTTCTGCACCTGCCCCGCCTGCCCCCCCTGCCACACCTGCCGCGGCACCCCGCACGACCGCACCACAAAAGGGCCGGGCCCCCAGAGATTCTGTGGGGGCCCGGCCGAGAACGCTGCCGCCGGCTTAAGCGGTGTGACGCCCCTCCCGTGTGGTGCCCGGCGTTGAGGCATGCCCCC